>CAZALQ010000403.1:0-1503 GCA_964485605.1 uncultured Oscillospiraceae bacterium | reverse complement strand
GTACAATAGTGAAAGATTCGGATTCATTGTTCTTAGTCACCTATTATTCATTTCCTCTATCTTTTCTTTGTAATAAGCGTTGTAAGATTCATAATCTTTTATTTCCACATATCCATAGTAATCATTATCACCTGTTGTACCGATTATCATGTCATCTGCAGTTAGGATCTCGATAGCTGTATTTTCAGATCTTTTTGCTTCCCCTATCGGAATTATCCCCTCCGAGAATATCTTAATGAACTCAGAACTGTCACCCTTATCAAAAGATAAAATACTGGCATGAAGCATCTCTTTATGTGTTGTGTGTGACAAATTGAAAGTATACCCACAGGCCATGCAGACTAGCCTTGCAAACTCTCTTTGTGCTCTACCATTACCCTCTCTAAAAGGATGTAACGCATTAAGATCCCCATAATTTTCGGCAAACACTTTTATATATTTGTTGCGGTCATCTTTTGCCGCTAAACACTGAGAATAATATTTTGCAAAAACTGACTCCGCATATTCTTGAATACAAGCTGTAGTGCAGAATAGATTTCCTTTTCCTATTTCTACGGTCCGTACTTCTCCAGCCCATTCATAAACATCCTGAAAAATATACCTGTGTATTTTCTTTAAGTGCTCAAAATCATAATTGCCTTCAACAGGTGATATTTGAAGTTCTCTTAACCTAATTGCTGTCAATTCTTTTTCTGCTTCAAATAAAACATCAGACTCCCGAATATTTAGGTTATTGATAAGGACATTGGAATCAGGATAGCAATACTTATTATCGGGCATACTTCTGAAGTACCTCCTGTCTCAAATCTTCTGATGATATCCTTCCTTCTGAAACATCTTGGAGTTTAGAAACAAAATCCGGACTCAGATACATATCTTCTATAGCAAGCGTAGCAATAACATTAGATAATGCTGGATCTATTTCTGCTTTTTCTGGTTGCCCTTGTAAGACCGATGTGCCTTCAAAATCCATTTTTACGACTCTCTCAAGTAGCTGATTGACATACATCGGACAAGTACGATGATTCGGATTATCTATTTCTGCTTCCCATTTTTTTATTGTCTGAACCGGTATGTTATATTTCTGCCCAAAAGCAATTTGTGAAAGACCGGATATTTTTCTTATTTCTTTTATGGTCATTTTGGCACCTCCACAATACATTGTAGTACCCAGTGGGAACTTTATCAAGTCTATTTTAAGAATATTGACATACCTGCTAGTATCTCATTGAATTCATTTTCCGTCATTTCATTATTCCTACTTAATAATGAATCGATTAAAAATCCTGAATCCATGATTTCACATAGTGTGATCAAAGAATAAAAAAAGATGGCGGTTTTATCCACCATCTATGTGTTTATTACTCTGTAAGGCTTATCCTTCAATAAGGATCCTGTTCGGAGATTCGACTGCTTTTTGTTCTTCCCTCTTAGGAATGCTTAGCGTAAGCACACCTCCTTCATATTTGCCATGAATATCTTCAGTCTTAAGATCTTCTCCTA
>CAZALQ010000402.1:0-1512 GCA_964485605.1 uncultured Oscillospiraceae bacterium | reverse complement strand
ACTCTTACGCCCTCATAATTTGGTATTGCAATGCCCCATCCTTCATTCTTTGGAGCATTTTTCTGAACATAATCAAGGACTTCCTGAGCATAGGAACTAAAGTCCTCTGCCTCAACCTTAAAGCGAACTTCTATTGCTTCAAGTGGGTCCTTAAGATCTGCAATGAGGTCTTCTACATGCTTTCCTTCCTTTTTAAGAAGTGCAGCTTCGATGACGATTTTTGTTGCAAGATATGCACCGTCATCAAAGAAATAATTCTCCTTCATGGCAGCATGGCCGGAAGTCTCTATGGCAAGCTGGCAGTCAATGCCTTCTCTCACAAGTTCCTGTCCCTTGTTAATGACGTTCTTGTATCCCCTTTTAAACCTTAAATGTTTGCATCCAAGAACTTTTTCAATATATTCGGTAAGCTGAGTGCTGGTAATGCTGTCTGTAACTATTGTTGTTCCGGGATGATTCTTTGCAGCAATATATGAGGCTAAAGCAACTATGCGGTTTCTTGATATTTCTCTTCCGTCGCTTCCTACAGCAGCAGCTCTGTCTACATCTGTATCAAAGATGATGCCAAGGTCCGCGTTGCTGTTCTTTACTGCGCTGCAAATGCTCTCAAGAGCCTCTTTATCTTCCGGATTTGGAACATGATTCGGGAACATGCCGTCAGGTTCAAGGAACTGGGATCCGCTGCGATCTGCACCCAGAGGCTCAAGAACCTTTGATACATAAAAGCCGCCGGAACCGTTTCCGGCATCCACAACACTATGGAGTCCTGAAAGAGGCTTATCCTCTTCTTTTGCATCCAAACCTTCGCATATTACTTTGCGAAGGTGGGCTGAATACTCGTCCATCATCTTTCTTGGAAATACCCATTTCCATTCCCTGTTTATGGAGAAATTATCATCAACATCCTCAGCAAATCTTAGGACCTGAGCGACCTCATCGCTGTCAAGACTTCCGAATTTGGTGAAGAATTTCATTCCGTTTCTGTCATAAGGCAGATGGCTTGCAGTGATCATTATCGCACCGTCGCAAACCGGTTCAGACATGCCCGGAAGTATGGTCGTCATAAACATTTCCGGTGTGGTTGCAATATCGCAAATATGTACTTCGCATCCTGCCCTTGCAATCATCTCCCTTATAGCCTTTTCCATTTCAAGGCTCGTGACTCTTGGATCTCTTCCAAGAGCTATGAGAAGATAATTTTTCCCCGTCCTTGCGGCAAGCCATGTGACAAAGCCGCATGCGATCCTTGCGCTTATATATGGGGTAAGGTTAACGGGCTGTCCGCCCTCTGTTTTTAAAGCAACGCCTCTTACGTCGCTGCCGTTTTGAAGTGATTTAAAATCGATCATTGTTCTCTCCTAATTTAACACTTAATTATATTATCTTCTTCATATTAATTCAATCAAAAAAGGCGTTCAGGAAAGAACGCCTTTATGTCATTTTGATTTTGGTAGTAGATATTTTTCAACTGCCTGATACTGCCTTTTCACCCTTCACATTAACTCTGTGGGA
>CAZALQ010000401.1:1037-1516 GCA_964485605.1 uncultured Oscillospiraceae bacterium | reverse complement strand
GATGGCTCAAGCGGTCCGAACTTACGGCGGATGCAAAGAAGCACGCCCAGGACGGAGAATACGCAGTACTCAGGAAAGGGACACAGGTTACCTGCATGGCCATAAAGGGCAGCTGGATCAAGATACCTTCCGGTTGGATCTGCTGCAAGAGCGGATCAGACACATATGTGAGGTGATGCGCTATGCTTGAAAATATAACAATAGGGCAGATCATGGCGGGACTGTCTGTTTTAGGAATCCTCGGAGGTCTCATCTATAAAGCCTGGTGTGGATTCAAGAAGGCCGTAGCAAAAGCTGTAGAGGACCAGTTCGGGCACTTGTCACAGTCGATAGAGGATATCAACACACAATTGAAAAAGGTCGACATGGAAGCCTGCAAAAACTTCCTTGTGAGATGCATATCCGATTTTGAAAATAAGCAACCCATCAACGAGACAGAGGTAGAGCGTTTCTGGGAACAATATAAGCACTACATAGAT
>CAZALQ010000401.1:0-1027 GCA_964485605.1 uncultured Oscillospiraceae bacterium | reverse complement strand
GTGGAGATGCTCGTAAAGGACGGAAAGATAACACGCAGAGACGCCGCATAACAAAGGCAGCCGGGAGGCTGCAGAACAACCTCCTTCATATAATACCGTACGCAGAAAGCCCGGAAAGACCAAACGGTCCGACCGGGCTTTCTTGCGTTTTTTGCGGTGACTGGCCAACACGGCAAACCCACAACCTGTTGATTTTTCAAGGAAAATTAAGGAAATAATTTCAGAAAAGTTTATAAAAGGTGTTGACATACCACACAGTGTGTGGTAATATAATAACAGAAAGGAGGTAAGCAGATGAAAAAGAAGCGAAAGAAAAAGTCCGATAAAGAGCTGAAGCTGTTACTCGTAAACGCTCTAACGGACTTGATCATCGGAACCGCTCTTCTCCTCATAGATAAATACATAATCTAAAGGGAAGACGGAAGGCGAGGGGCGAAAGCCCCTTGCCACGATGATTATATCACAACACCTTCATCTGTAAATAGTATGGTTGCTAAACTGGGAATATTCCTGATCATAGCAGGGATAGCAAAAGGCATCTGGTACCTTGTAGAAAAGAACAGAGGTGAGTAATGGAGACAATAAAGGAAGCAAGGATCAAGGCGGGACTATCTCAGGCCAAAATGTCAGAGATATTTGAAATCCCCAAAAGGACTATAGAAGAATGGGACAGGGGGGCGCGAAAGTGCCCCCACTGGGCAGAGTTGCTCATACTTGAGAAGCTTGAGCGGATAGCTGCAGAAAAAGAATAAGGAGGAGAATATAATATGACATATCACATTATTACGACAAGAACAGATAAAGGCTTTACTGAAGAATTCGAGATAGCTGCTACTACTGATAAAAATGAAGCGAGAAAAATTGCCGGCGACGAGCTATACAGAATTCAGCGAGATAAAGACGACAATGAGAACGTGGAAATAAGAATTTACGAAAATGAAGAGGATCGGCTGGACTACAACACAATCAGCATATATGACTCTTTCAGAGTATCCGCGATATTCGAAGATGGCACAAGCGTAGACAA
>CAZALQ010000400.1:0-1527 GCA_964485605.1 uncultured Oscillospiraceae bacterium | reverse complement strand
CAATGTCTGAAGCCTTGCGATTATCCATTTCCTTTGCTATAAATAACGCGATTTCCTTATTTGTCATTTTCCCTTCCGTCTCCTTTTCAAGCCACTCTATGACATCATCATTGGTAGTATCGTAATACAGACCCTTTGAGAGTATTACTTCCTTTTGCCTTTTAGCGAGCATCAGGTATGTCTTATTGATGTCCGTTTGAGTTTTTTCATACTCTCTTATTGCGGGACAGTCTTCATAATCCCTGTTCTCCTCAAGAAGATCTGCAAGCTTTATTACCTTTTCGAGAAGGCTCATGCCGACTCTGCCTACGGTATGATTTGCAATAGCGTTGATTATATCTTTATCTTTTACACCAAATTTGCTTTGGATAAGCTGTGCGGCAGCTTTTCCGTGCTCAAGACCAAGATGCTGACCCTTGCAGGCATCATGAAATACAGCTGCAATTTTCGCTTTGTTTACATCTGCTCCGTACTTAAGAGCATACTTTTCAGCAGCCTTAACAACGCCCATGGTATGTCTGTATCTGTAATCATCTACATGGGTCTTTACATATTCGTCAAGTTTTGGGTAAAGTTCCTTAAATTCTTTATCTGTCATTTATATCAATTGCAATAGATAGTTCGTTTAATGCCTTTTCATCAACTGTTGTAGGAGCATCAGACATGACGCACTGAGCATTCTGATTCTTCGGGAATGCAATGACCTGTCTGATGTCATCAGTACCTACAAGAAGCATACAAAGTCTGTCAAGGCCGAATGCAAGACCGCCGTGAGGAGGTGCACCGTACTTAAAGGCATCGATAAAGAATCCGAATCTGTTTCTTATATCTTCCTCACTGAGCTGAAGTACTTCAAATATCTTTTGCTGAAGTGCGCTGTCGTGAATTCTTACGGATCCGCCTCCTGCTTCATATCCATTGATTACGATATCATATGCGTCTGCATATATTTTGTCGAGCTCACCTGTTTCAAGATAATGAAGATCTTCCTGCTTTGGTGATGTGAACGGATGATGCATTGCCATATATCTGTTTTCTTCATCAGACCACTCAAACATCGGGAAATCAACAACCCATAAAAGCTTGTACTCATTTGGATCGAGTATTCCGAGTTTTGATGCCAGGTCTCTTCTTAAGAATCCAAGAGAGGCCCATACAACTTCCTTAGGACCTGATACTATGAGGATCAAGTCTCCGGGTTTTGCATCAAATTCTGCACAAATATCCTTTAATTCGTCCTGATTGAAGAACTTGTTTACAGAAGATTTTATTTCGTCTTCTTCATATCTGATCCATACCATACCCTTGGCTCCGAAGGATTTAATGGATTCAGTCATCTTATCGATATCTTTTCTTGAGAAGTCACTGCTGTGACCGTTAATATCAATACCCATTACCCTTCCGCCTTCAGAAAGTGCTTTTGTAAAGACTTCGAAAGAGCAATTCTCTACTTTATTCTTTAAATCGTGAAGTTCAAATCCGAAACGAAGGTCAGGCTTATCTGAACCATACTTATTCATAGCTTCA
>CAZALQ010000399.1:0-1530 GCA_964485605.1 uncultured Oscillospiraceae bacterium | reverse complement strand
AGTTATTCTTGCCGTTTGCAGGTTATATGCAACTTCCAAAAGCTGTTTATTATTCAGTGTCCCGTCTTTACCTGCAAGATGAGCAAGACTTGCTACATCATAAAAATTGCCAAGAGGAGGAGCCCCTTTTTTCATCAAAACAGTATAGGCTTCTTCGGTTTGATCTAAAGCCTCCCTTACATCAACCTTTTCATCAAAAGGCAAAAGATGCTTTGCCTGTTCTTTGGTCAGACTGCTGCTGCATTCCAGGCAAAGCATCTCTGTGATTTTTTCATATTCAAGAACACGCAGTGCTTTTGAATCCATTTATCAGAAATCCTTTTTCTTGTAATTCTCCAATTCGTTCATAAGACGAATGTTTTCCATCTGAAGATCGAAGAAGCTGCTTTCTATATCTTTGCAGCGGTTCTCCAGCTCTTCAATCCTTTGAGTAGCTTCAGGAGGAACATTCTGACTGTCTGCAAATTTCGCTTCCTGAGAAGCAATTATGCTCTTGAGATTTTCGATTGTTCTTTCCTGCTCTTCCTTATATGAGTTAAAGCTGGTTTTTGCTTCTTCCCAGAGAGACTCATAGCTTTTTGCCTGATTTGAAAGTCCCTCATTTTCATATTCTAATTTATCAGCTCTTTCCTTTTCCGTATAGTATTCATCAGAAATAAGCATGGCTGCAAGAACCGCAGTTCTTGAAAGCGTTTGGTTATTGCCATCGGCAATGGCGTTCATTTTTTCGTCAACTTTGTCAGCAAGTTTCATAATGTACTCTCTTGGCATGTCTCCGGAAAGAGTATATTCCTGTCCACAAATGAGGACAGTTACTTTGTTTAGTTCACTCATAGCTTTTTCCTCTCTGTAATACTACATTTCTCTAAGTACCGCGTTATATTTATCCTTAAGGCTTGAAAGTACCTTAGTATTGATATCGTTAACTTCATTTTCAGTAAGTGTCCTGTCAGAAGCTCTGTAAGAAAGCGTAAATGCAACGCTCTTCATACCCGGAAGGATTGGAACACCTCTGTATACATCAAAGAGTTTTGCGCTTTCAAGAAGCGGTCCTGCAACTGATTTAATTTCTTTTTCAAGGTCTCCGACCTTAACCTCCTCCTTAACCACCATAGCAAAGTCTCTTGTCATGGCCGGGTATTTTGGAAGCGGCTTGAAGATGAGTTCATGATTTGCCATTGCGCAAATATCTCTGAATTCCAATTCAGCAGCATATACATCGCACTCTACACCGTAATTCTCGCATACATCCGGATGTACCTGTCCGATAGTACCTATATATTTTCCGTCAGACATAATATCTGCACATCTTCCCGGATGGTATGAAGGATCTTCTTTTTGAGTTATGAATTCATAATTCTTAATTCCGAAGTTCTTGAGAAGTTCTTCAACTCTTCCCTTCATAACATAGAAATTCTCATTCGCACCGTATGCAGCCATACAGAGAACATCCTTTTCCTCAGGCAAAGCACCGTTGTCCATCTTGTGATTGTCGAAGAAGGTGTTTCCAAGTTCAAATATTTTTACATT
>CAZALQ010000398.1:1325-1545 GCA_964485605.1 uncultured Oscillospiraceae bacterium | reverse complement strand
CAAAGGTCGCCGCAGAGCTTTTCAACATGCCGACAAATGATATGCTTCACATATTAAGAGAGCTCATGCAGGATTATGAAGACAGGGAAAGCGGACTTCGCATAAGGGAGATGGATAAGAGTTTCCAGCTCTGCACAGCTGCCGAAAACGATGACTATATTCAGCTTCTATGCACTCCGGCAAAGCAGAAGAGACTTTCTCAGCCTGCCCTTGAAACCCT
>CAZALQ010000398.1:0-1315 GCA_964485605.1 uncultured Oscillospiraceae bacterium | reverse complement strand
GCTCAGATAGATGCGGTAAGAGGCATTAAATCAGACAGAGTCCTCGAAGGTCTTATGGCAAAGGGCCTTATTGCAGAGCAGGGCAGAAGCACTGCCATAGGAAGGCCGTATCTTTACGGGACCACAAAGGAATTTTTAAAGCTTTTCGGTTTTGAAACTCTTGCAGACCTTCCGGAGATAGAAAACATCGATGATCTCATTATGGAAGAAGACAGCTGGGAAGATATTTCTCCCGATCAGCTTACGCTTCCCATAGAAGAACAGTAAACAAGGCAATAAAAAAGAGCGGCTTTAATATAAAGCTGCTCTTTGAATATGTATGCTTACCTGCAATACTTTTCCATGGCTTTGAGAAGGTCTCTTACCTTTTCGTTATCGCCTTCCGAAAGGCAGGCATCGACCTGGTCTTCTATCATCATAATGCCTGTAGAGTTGATAGCCGATTTTACAGCGGAAAGCTGTATCAAAATATCCGATGGATCTCTGTCATCATCCACCATTCTTTTAACATATTCCATATGACCAACTGCTCTTGCGAGCCTGTTGAGCACAGCTTTTTTCTGCTTTTCGTTCATGTTGATTTGCTCCCCTTAATGTGCTATTATTTTATCACAAAAAAATACGGTTTTAAACATCGAAAGAGAGGTAATATAAATGCACGATTTTGCAGGACATGAGCATACACATATGCACGAAGGAATCACAGCTTTTGACAGCAAGGAACAGGCAGTAGCCCTTGTTTCATATATGCTTGATCACAACAAAGCTCACACTGAAGAGCTTCATGAAATTTGCCACAAGCTTGAAGCATCCGGCGAAAAGGAAGCTGCATTCCTCGTAGATGATGCAGTAGACAAATTCAGAGAAGGAGATGCCCTTTTGGAGGCAGCTCTTAAAGCTCTTAAGAAGGAGGCTTAAGAACATGTGCCTTTCAACAGCATACAGACTTGTTCCCGATGGGGAAGATGAAAAGCTTTTTGAGTATATCAGTGATGTAAAGGTAGACGGAGACAAGATCCTTTTTACTGACGTTCTCGGCAAAGAGATGGAGGTACAGGGAACCATTAAATCCATGGATTTTGTCGGAAGCAAAATATATATCGGAGCATAAGATGCAGTACGAAATGATTAGGGAAATCTTTAACGAGTGCTCTAATAACCAGATGAGAGATGTATTCGTTGAAGAGATTGAGACCCCAAGCCCAAGAAAATATCTTGAGGATTATCTTGCGGGCAAGGAAGTAAAGATTGAAGAAACTATCATGCCAAACGGAGACCTCATTTACGATGTGGATATTGCAGGTCTTCGCCAGCG
>CAZALQ010000397.1:444-1555 GCA_964485605.1 uncultured Oscillospiraceae bacterium | reverse complement strand
CATCGTAAACCAGATATACATTAGTTCTGTACGAACCTGCAACATATTTAATAACTTGAGCGGTAGACATCTATAACACCTTTAATCTGCCTCATTCTTGCCATTATTTTTTCAATATCATCGGTATTTGTTATGGATAAGGTAAGGTTCATTGTACATATACCGCTTTTATCAGCCTTTATATTTGCATAAGTAATATTGATATCTAATTCTTCGCAAAGCTTTGAGACTTGAGCCAAGAGACCCTTTTTATCTTCTGCAAGAATGGTGATTGCAGCATTAAAGGTCATCTTGTCCTTCTTTAGATCCCATTCTACATTGATGAGTCTTCCAAGTTCATTTTCAGGAAGAGATAGCATATTGATGCAGTCTTTTCTATGTATGGAAATACCTCTTCCCTTTGTTGTATATCCTATTATTTCATCTCCGGGAACAGGGCTGCAGCATTTTGCATAATGAATTAACAGGTCTGAAATGCCTTCAATACTTACGCCGGCATTTTTAGCATCCGGACGCTTTGCAAGCTGTTCTTGCTTTTTTAAGTACTTTTCCTGCCTCTTTATCTCTGCCTGTTCTTCTTCTCTGAAGTATGAAAGGCAAAGCATAAGGGTCTTATTTACAACAGCTCCGCCTCCGGCTAAAGAACTGTATAAATCATCTGCTGAGGTGAACTGCTGCGATTTAGCAGCTCTTGATACGAATTGCGGCTTAAGCACCTTTTCTATATCAAGATTCTTATTTTTTGCAGCTTTTTCAAGAGTTTCTTTACCCTTTGCAGGGTCAAGATCCTTATTCTCCTTTTTAAGATATTGTCTTATCTTATTCTTTGCCGAATTTGTCTTAACGATTTTAAGCCATTCTACTGTCGGCCCCGAAGAATTAGGGTTAGTTACAATATCGACTATCTCTCCGTTTTGGAGAATATAGTCCTTTGCAACCATCTTGCCGTTTACCTTTGCGCCTACGCAATGCAGTCCGACAAATGTATGTACTCTGAATGCAAAATCAAGAGGTGTTGATCCTGCAGGCAGCTCCATTACATCACCCTTTGGAGTAAATACGAATACCTGGTTGCTGAACAGATCGACTTTAAGAGTATCCATGAACTCTT
>CAZALQ010000397.1:0-421 GCA_964485605.1 uncultured Oscillospiraceae bacterium | reverse complement strand
CGCAAGCTTTACTTCGTCTTCTGTGCTCTTATCGCTGATTCCCTCTTTATATTTCCAGTGAGCGGCAATACCATATTCTGCAACCCTGTGCATTTCCTGGGTTCTTATTTGAATTTCAAAAGGAGTACCTTTTGATGATAGTACCGTAGTATGAAGGCTTTGGTAATGATTGGACTTAGGCATTGCAACGTAGTCTTTAAACCTTCCCGGAATAGGTGTCCATTTGGTATGAACGGCGCCAAGTACTGCATAACAATCCTTTACACTGTTTACGATAATTCTTATAGCAGTAAGGTCGAATATTTCATCGATTTCCTTATGCTGATAGATCATCTTTTTATATATGCTGTAGTAGTGCTTTCTTCTGCCTGTTAATTCGTACTTTATATCAAGATCCTTAAGCCGGGCAAGGGTACTGGAG
>CAZALQ010000396.1:0-1556 GCA_964485605.1 uncultured Oscillospiraceae bacterium | reverse complement strand
AGATCTTTTAGTTCCTCACCCGTCATTTGAGTTTTCCTCCTTTGATATTTTAGATATTATCACATAATTTTAGTCTTTACAAGAAAACTCAAACGCATATACAGAAAATCAAATGGTAAATGAAAACTCAAATACAACTATTATAATTATGATAAAAACAATACGATTCTAAACAACCCAAACCTATTTCTGCTTATCACTAAAATGAAAACTTATAAATAATAGAAGACTATGCTCCTCTCTTTGGTGATTGCAGGTAAAATAAAAGCTGATGCTATCAACTCATTGATAAGCACCAGTAAGGTTAATCATTTTAGAACCTTCTGAACTGCATGACATAGAGATCGTCAGCACTGACTTCTCCGTCTATGCCATCATCGCACTAAGGGTAAAGCAGCTATCATGTCCTGATTGCGGATGCACGATCTAAAGGATCCATGACTACAATAAGCGAATAAAAATAGCGCAGAATCGATAAAAATTCGATAATGTTGCTTTTTGTTCTGCCTTATATCGTCATTGTACGGTTATTTATTTGCTTGTATTATTTTCCTTGACTTCCCAATGCGGTTTTTCCGAATCTTCATTCCTATAAATAAGGCCTTCGTTCTCTACTTCCTTAATTCTCTTTTTGGTGTTAGCTTTACTCCACCCCATCTCATCAGCAAGTTCAGTAATTGTAAAAACTGGATTCTCTTTAACATAATTAAGAATTTTTTCTCTGTTTACACTTGATATTTTGGATATCATTCTAGAAATGATTAGCTTAACCTTTTTGCTAGAAAAAACTAACTTCAATAACTCTTCCATATCAGGATTACTATTAATCACTTTTTTCCCATAAATCCTGAGTTCTTCACATATTCCCTCATCTATAATTATCTCTACCGGAAAGGCTTCACTGTATTCAAGAGTAAATACCCTAAATTTATAAACTTCATTATACAATATGAACTTGTATGGAGTTTTTTTATACAAATCGTTAATATCATCCCTATCAGATAATTCATCAACCTCAATGATTTTAGGTGTTGCGTTACCCGTTACCGTCGCTAGTGCTGCTAAAGCAGATATCATGCCTGAATTATTGTTTCTATATTCAATTTTTGCAAAGGAGCCTTTTACTTGCCCATCTGTCTTCTTTCCTATTAACACAGCCTGCGCTCGGATAATGTCAATAAGAAAACAGGGAGACGCCCATAACATATTCAACAGGTTCAACGGTACCAAAGGTATAACCGGTGCAGTAGACACTATGTTCCTTCTGGATAAGGAGAATGAATACTCTGACACAGCTACACTCTATGTCAAGGGCAGAGATCTCCAGTACCGCGAGCTAACAATACGCTTCACTGACTTCAAGTGGGAGCTGGTCAGTGAGAAGACCCAGGAACAGATAAATCAGGAGCATACGCCTGAGATAATGTTCACTCTCATTGACTTCCTGAAGGAACACAAATCATGGAGAGGTTCAGCTACTGAATTACTTGAAGAACTTGGCGATAAGTCGGTCGCGCCTAATGTTCTTACCAAGTATGTGAATCAGTATCGTCTGA
>CAZALQ010000395.1:0-1559 GCA_964485605.1 uncultured Oscillospiraceae bacterium | reverse complement strand
CCGCTAATTTCAATTCAAGTAAATTAATATATTAGTTTACATATCTAAAAAGGGAGCTTCATGAAGCTCCTTTTTTATGGTATTATTAAGGGCAGTTAGTTTTTAATTAAAGGAATACATAAACATGTCACTTGATAAAATTGATTATGAAGAACCAAGATGCATTCTTGATAAAAATATGTATCTTGAGAAACCTGTAGTAGAACCTATTCCTATCGCAAGAGTAATATCAAAACTCGATGAGTATTTTGATAAAAATGATTTAAATGGAGCTGAAAGACTTCTTGATTATTGGAATGCCGAGGCAAAAGCTCTCCACGACTTAAGAGGTGAGTTCAGCATAAAGAATGAAATGCTCGGCATTTATAGAAAACTGGGCAAAAAAGAAGAAGCTTTAGATACAGCAAAGAGGGTTCTTGAGCTATGTGATGAACTTGGAAATGCTGAATCTCCGGATGGTGCAACAGCATTTATAAATATAGGAACAGTATACAAGGCTTTTGGGATGGCAGATGAAGCTCTTCCCATATTTGAAAAAGCCAAATCTGTATATGAAAAATACCTTGCGAGAAATGATGGAAGGCTTGCAGGGTTATATAACAATATGGCTTTAGCAGAAACTGATCTTGGGAATTTCCATGAAGCAGAAAAGCTCTTCTTAAAAGCACTTGATGTTCTTGCTGGTGTAAACAATAGTGAGCCGGAACAGGCTGTTACATATCTTAACATTGCTTCCTGCGAAGAGGCAGCAAAGGGAAGAGAAGAAGCTATGGATACCATAACAAAATGTATAGATAGAGCATGGAAACTTCTTGATAAACCCGGTCTTCCCAAAGATGGTAATTATGCCTTTGTATGCGATAAGTGTGCTCCCGGATTTGAGTATTTCGGATATCAATTTTATGCCGGAACATTAAAAATGAGATCTGAAGAGATCTATGCTAAGGCAAACGAGTAACTTATAGTTAATTTGATTTGAATGCAGCTGCCGTTTTGGCGGCTGCATTATATATTATGAAGGTTAGAGAATGAAGGGACTAGAAATATCAAAACAGTATTATGAAGAATGTTTTAAGGACTACTTTTTCTCCGAATTCAGTGAAATCGCAGACAAAGTAGCTATCGGCCTTTGTGGAAGCGGCTCTGAGTGTTTTGGATTTGATGATGAGATTTCTATGGATCATGATTTTGAACCGGGTTTCTGCATTTTTATTCCCGGTGAAGATGTTGTAGATAGAAGAACTGCATTTCTCCTTCAAAGAGCCTATGATAAGCTTCCCAAGAGTTTCAATGGAATAGAGAGAAGCTTGGTAAGTCCTGTTGGCGGAAGTAGACACGGAGTAATTAGAATAGATGACTTTATTGAGGAAAAAATCGGTGCTTTTCCTCTCGATTTAATGAGTTGGCTAAGAATACCTTCTTATGTTTTAGCTGAGGCTGTAAATGGTGAGATATGGTATGACGGATATGGTCATATGACCGGCATTAGAAGGTATTTACGTGAAATGCCTGAAGACATCAGACTCAAGAGGCTTGCAGGCCAGTTAATAATTATGGCG
>CAZALQ010000394.1:0-1562 GCA_964485605.1 uncultured Oscillospiraceae bacterium | reverse complement strand
TCAGACTAAGTTCGTTTACAGCGGAAAGAAGACCACAAAGAAGGGCGTTCTGAAGGCTAAGAAGACTATCACAGTTAAGGCTGCAGCTGACAGTGGCAATGCTCTCACATTTGTTGCTACTAAGACTGCAGGCGGAAAGATCACAGTCAGCAAGGCTGGTAAGATCACTGTTAAGAAGGGCCTGAAGAAGGGAACTTACAAGGTAACTGTTAAGGCTAAGACTGCAGCTGGAAACGGCTACAAGGCAGCTAAGGAAAAACAGACTTACACAATCGTAATCAAGAAATAATTACGAAGATAGTTTTTCAAACAATATGTAAACAATTAACCGTCATATCGATTTATTGATAGTTTATTCGGGAACATGATAAATTGATGCAATCAGGCTCCTCCGAACAGGGGAGCTTGTTTTGCATAAACCTATAGCGAAAATACATCTAAACTTGTTTATATCATATGATGCAAACAAGTCGTTGAACTTATCTCCATCATATGATATAAACAAGTTAAAGATAAGCATTGCACTTGGGAGGCAGATAATGGATCGTAATAAATTCAAAATAGGTGAGGATTGTCTGTTGTTTCGCGAACTAAGGGGGCTGTCGCAGGATGCGCTTGCTGATGAGCTTGGCATTCAAGTCGCAACGATCAACAGATGGGAAAGCGGACATGAAGATTCTTCACCTTTGAACCTTGAAATATTCTACTCCTACGCATACCAAAGCAGAGTTGATCTGAACAGAATTAAAGGACAGCTATTAAGAGAAGAAATCGGCAATACCGCAGAACTTCTCTTTCATGGAGCTAAGAACTCGATAGACGGTCAGATTCGATGCGATGTATCAAGAGGGTATAATGATTTCGGAAATGGTTTTTATATGGGAGAATCATTTCGTCAGGCATCGCTTTTTGTTTCCAATTTCGATACAGGCTCAGTGTATTGCTTGCGATTTAACGGCGCAGGCCTGAAACGAGTGATATATGCTGTGAATACAGAATGGATGATGACGGTAGCTTACTTCAGAGGAAAGCTTAATGGACTGATACGCGATGAAAAAGCCGCTGAGCTATATTCAAAGGTAAATGATGCGGATTATATCATTGCTCCAATCGCGGACAACAGGATGTATAGAATCATAGACGCTTTTATCGACGGAGAAATTACTGACGAGCAGTGCAGGCATGCGTTGGCGGCTACCGAACTGGGAATGCAGTATGTTCTGAAAAGCTCTAAGGCGGTCAGTTGTGTAGAGCCGCTGGAAAAGTGCTATCTGTGTATACAGGAAAAGCAGAATTGTGCTAAATCAAGAGCCGATGATCTTAAAGCTTCTGAGGATAAAGTCAGAGCTGCGAGAATTAAATACAGAGGTAAAGGAAAGTACATAGACGAATTATTATGAGAGATCTGGATAGGGACGGAAGGATTCTCTGCGAAATGCAGTGAAATAATACAATGGATCCGCTCAAAGCAATCGACCGCATCATGGAATTAAAAGGATGCATATTAGCTGAGACTGATGAACAAAAACAGCTCGAATATGCCGTAAACCTCCTCCGCCAAA
>CAZALQ010000393.1:0-1565 GCA_964485605.1 uncultured Oscillospiraceae bacterium | reverse complement strand
TTGATTACTTAATAAACACAATCAGCGCAATCTCCAATTATAATTATCAAAACTAACAGTATTGATAATACTGTTCGTCCAGACTTTCTTTTTTTATTAGATGACATTTATTTTGCCCTACTTAAATATTCACCGGTTCTTGTATCTATCTGAATCTTTTCACCTGCTTCGATAAAGATAGGAACCTGAACTACAGCGCCTGTTTCTACTGTAGCTGCTTTTGTAACGTTAGTTGCTGTATTTCCCTTAACACCGGGCTCAGTATCTGTAACTTCGAGAATTACAAAGTTTTCAGGCTCAACTGTAAATGCATTGCCCTGGAAGAACTTAACTGTAACTTCGTCATTTTCTCTGATCCACTTTACAGCATCTTCTACGAGTTCATAGTTAAGAGGAATCATTTCAAAAGATTCCGGATCCATGAAATAGTAAAGATCTCCGTCATTGTATGAATACTGCATTCTCTTTGTTTCGATAACTGCATCTTCAAACTTATCGCTCGGGTTGAATGCTTCTTCTCTTGTAGCACCTGTAAGAATATTTCTATACTTTGTTCTTACAAAAGCTGCTCCCTTACCGGGTTTTACGTGCTGGAATGAAAGAACTACACAGGGATCTCCGTCCTTGATAAATGTCTTTCCGTTTCTAAAATCACTTGCATAAACCATTAATATATATCCTCCATACAATTTATTACAAAACAGTTAGTTCTTTTGGTGCGTCTTCGAAGTCAATTATACCCGATTCTGTAACCAATGCCAAGTCTTCAATTCTTACTCCGAATTTTCCCGGAAGGTAGATTCCGGGCTCAATTGAAAGGATCGCTCCGGCAGGAATTATGCCCTTATATGCGGGGCTGTAATTGGGAGCTTCATGTATTTTAAGACCTGTGCCATGACCGAGAGAATGTCCGAAATATTGGCCGTATCCGGCTTCTTCGATAACAGATCTTGCAAATGCATCGCCCTCTTGTCCGGTAATACCTGCGTGAAGGTTTTTGATTGCATTGAGCTGAGCCTTAAGAACTACGTTATATACTTCTCTCATCTCATCTGTAACATGTCCCATAGCGACGGTTCTTGTCATATCGGAACAATATCCGTCAACCTTGCATCCAAAGTCCATTGTAACGAAATCGCCGTTTTCAATGACCTTGTTTCCGGGAACACCGTGAGGCATGGAAGTCTTAACTCCGCTTATGAGTATAGTATCAAAAGATGGACCTTCTGCACCTGATTTTTTCATGAAATATTCAAGCTCTGCAGCTGCTTCAACTTCTTTCATTCCCGGTTTAAGGAACTCAAGCATATGAAGGTAAGTATTGCATGCTATTTCACAAGCTTTTCTGGTACTTTCGATTTCGTCTTCATCTTTGATCATTCTCAGCTTCTCTACAAGACCGGAAACAGGAACAAGAGTTTTTAATCCTTTAAGTCCTGTATTAAGGCTCATGAAGACGTCCAGGGTCATAGCTTCTTTTTCAACACCTATACGTTCATCTTTTTTATCCTTTAATATGTCGAGAAGGCTGTGTCCTGCTTTTGTAAGATCAAGAGTAAGCCATT
>CAZALQ010000392.1:0-1573 GCA_964485605.1 uncultured Oscillospiraceae bacterium | reverse complement strand
ACATGTTAAAGATTTACCCCGCAATCATTCACAACGAAGATGGATCCTACTGGATCGAGTTCCCTGATCTGGAAGGCTGTAATACAATGGGAGATACGCTCGAAGATACTATGGCAAACGCCCAGGAGGCTCTGGGACTTTATCTGGCATCTTTGGAAGAAGTAGGACAGGCTCTGCCTCACCCCTCTTCAATTTCAGATATCGATACCGACGAGGTCACCTCGTACGTCTGCGTGGATCTGAACAAATACCGCAGAAGCACCAGATCAGTCAAGAAGACTCTCTCCCTGCCCGAATGGCTCGCAGAGGAAGCTGAAAAGCACCACCTGAGCCTCTCCAAGGTCCTCCAGGACGGCCTGAAAGAGAAGCTGGGGATGTGAAACACCTTTATCGAAGCTTACGAGCTGAGTCTTTCAAAGATCACCTAAGACGCTATCAGCGCAATGATGCAGGAAGCGCAAACGGAGTGTATTATTATGGCACCTAAAACAAAATTATCTATTGAACAACAAATTGAACATATGAAATCAAAGGGTATAACTTTTGATTTGTTTTCAGAAGAACAAGCAAAAGAATATCTCTGCAAGAATAATTATTATTTCAAGTTGAAATCTTATTGTAAAGTCTTCGAGAAATATCAGTATGGTGACAAAAAGGGCCAATATATAAATCTCGATTTTGCATATCTTGTAGAGTTGGCAATATTAGATATGCACCTGCGGCACTTTATAATTCAAGCAACTGTCGATTTAGAGCATATAATAAAAGTTAGTCTCCTAAATGACTTTAATGATACAGATAGCGATGGATACGATATAATCGAGGATCTATTTAATACTTTCCCTGAGATACATGATCAAATACTTCGCAAGCAAAAATCATATAATTCGGATTTGATTGCAAAATTAGAAGTTGATGGGTATGCTATATGGAATGTTATTGAAGTATTGTCTTTCGGAGACTTTATAAAACTGTATGGCTTCTTTTATGGGTCATTTCCAGGTGTGCTGAAAGGTGTATCATATGAGTACCCTATGAAAGCTATTAAGTCTTTGCGAAATGCTGCTGCTCATAACACCTGTTTGTTAAGTCAACTAAATAAACAGCAGAATGAAGATACTAAAACTAATAAAAAAGTAAGTTCTTTCGTTACCAACAATGTGCCATCTGTTGGTAAAACACAAAGAAAGACATGTATGAGTTATCAGCTAATAAATGATTTTGTAACTCTTCTATATATGATAAACAACCTTACATCCGGCGGTATGCGAGATAACATATTGAAGAATCTCAATGAGTTAGTCAATGTAAGAATGGTAAAGCATTCAGATTATTTTCAAAAGAATAATGTTTTAATAAGCGTTTATGATTTTATTAAAAAAATAATTGACACAATGTGCGTCCTGTAGTAATATAATTGCAGTATACAAAAACGCAAGTTTTATGTAGGAGGGCGCCTGCGCTTTCCTACTTTTTTTATACCTTTTTCCCGAAAGGAGGTGCACTATGGCAAAAGCAAAGAAGCTGCCTTCTGGAAATTGGCATATACTTGTATATGATTATACAGATGATA
>CAZALQ010000391.1:0-1576 GCA_964485605.1 uncultured Oscillospiraceae bacterium | reverse complement strand
AGCACAATATATGAATGTATTATTGACAATGACTCTCCTATACCTGTTAATAAAAATAATGGATAGACTAAAGACTGACAATGAAACACAACAAATTGTAGTAATGTTGCTTTGTTTCCTTCCTAATTTTGCAATCACTAATTCTATTTTACTACGAGAAACGGTTATCATATATTTAGTGACGGTTTCAGTCTATTTCTTTATTAAATGGATAGAATCTCCACAAATGCTAAATTTGATTCTAAGTATTATAGCGGGTAGTTTGGGCGCTCTATTTCATTCAGGAGCCATTGCAATTCTTTTAGGTGAAGCGATTGTTTATGTGTTAATTGATAAGGAAAAGAAACTGATCCGTATTAATAAAAATAGT
The DNA here is from genome assembly GCA_964485605.1 of uncultured Oscillospiraceae bacterium. GTDB lineage: Bacteria > Bacillota > Clostridia > Peptostreptococcales > Anaerovoracaceae > RUG13409. The sequence goes on along the minus strand of CAZALQ010000391.1, from coordinate 1,206 downwards.
ATATTCAGTATCGCTTTTGTGGTTATTGCTTTTATCGTATTACAATCTGCGTTTGGTGATTCGCTCTTTGGTAAATTTTCGGGAATAGAATCAGCAGATGACATTGTGACCAAAGCGGATAGTTATAATGCTGGTAATTCTGCATACGATGCGGGTTTTGAATTAAATAACAGTATCGTAAGTCTGATTATAAACACACCAATACGTATGTTTTACTTTATAGCCTCTCCTTTGCCTTGGAACTGGCGTGGATTATCGGATATCATCGCTTTTCTGTTTAATTCGATGGTATTCTTGTATATCTACATCTATGCCTTTAAGGAACTTAAAAGAGGTAATAACACAAACAAAACAATGATAATCATATTTGTGATACTATCGTTGAGCAGTGCTATGGTATTTGCTTGGGGTGTATCAAACGCAGGTACTGCTGTTCGACATCGCGAAAAGTTCATTACGATATATATGTTGCTTTATGCTGTAAGCCGATCAGGTCACCGAGAATTAGAACAAGAAGGTGAAGAAAATAAAACGAATATGCTTTTTTTCAGGAGACATCACGAGGAGCGGCGGAACTGAAAAAGTTGCTTGTCAGATTATGAACGGACTTGTTGATGAATTTGAAATTAGAGTTATCAGTTTAGTTGAGTCTCAAAGCAAATTGTTCTTCGATCTCTCTGATAGAGTGTCCCATCACGCTTTATTTGAGCGTAATCCAAATGGCATCAAGCAGTACTTAAGTATTGTACATCGTATTAGAAGATTTGTTAAAACTAACAATATTGACATACTGATCGATATTGATACTATCATGGATATGTTCTCAGTTCCAGCCCTAATGGGGTTAAATACAAAGCTGATCTCCTGGGAGCATTTTAACTTCTATGAAACTATGGGAAATCGGTTTCGAGTTCCTGTTAGAAAGCATATGACGAAATATGCTAATTGTATTGTGACTTTAACTAAGGAAGATCAGAATAATTATGATGCATATTTCAAAGGTAAGAGAAGAATAATACAAATCTATAATCCAGTTGAATTTCCAGAAAAAATTATGGAGTACGATAGAGAATCAAAATCTATCATTAGTGTAGGTCGATTGGCAAACCAGAAAGGATTCGATATCCTGTTAAAAGTTGCTGAACTTGTGTTTCAGAAACATCCGGATTGGGAATGGAATATCCTTGGCGAAGGAGAAGAGAGAAG
>CAZALQ010000390.1:0-1582 GCA_964485605.1 uncultured Oscillospiraceae bacterium | reverse complement strand
TCCAGACTGCGGGGAGCTTGCAGTAGGAAAAAGAGCAGATATAGTCGCAATCGATATGGATAAGCCTCATCTTCTTCCTGATTCCGATACCCTTGCACTTCTTGTATACAGCGTACAGGGCAGCGATGTTTGCATGACCATGGTAGATGGAAAGGTTCTCTATGAAGAGGGAGAATACAAAACTATTGATGCAGAAAAGTGCAAAGCTGAATACCTTGCAGCAGCCAAAAAACTTCTCGGATAATATCCGAAATATGTTTTATCTGTGTAATATATTGTATATATTTGGAATTAGATGTAGAATGAATTAAATCATTTTGAATTTATAACAATCGGAGGTAAAACAATGGGTTTTTTAGATGACGTAAAAGATCTTGGAAGCAAGGCCTTAGAAAAAGGTAAAGAAGCAGCAGATACAGCAAAAACTAAACTTCAGATTTCAGATAATGAAAGCAAAATAAAGAAAGTTCTTGTGGAGATCGCAACTGATATCCTTGAGAATCACACAGACATTCTCGAAGAAAAGTATCCTGCAAAGCTTCTTGAAATAAAGCAGCTCCAGGCAAAAATAGAAGAGCTTAAAGCAAGCCTTGCAAAGTAGCTTCATATAGTAACCAAAACTTAGATAGACACACATATTTGTAGTATAATATGTGTGTCTTTTTTAGATAAAAAAGTGTTTGGAGTAGTCATGGAAAGAACATATTGGTATAAGGATCGAGTATTTTATCAAATATGGCCGAGAAGTTTTAAAGACGGAAACGGTGACGGTATGGGCGACCTTTACGGCGTCTTGGAAAAGCTCGATTATCTAAAATCTCTCGGCATAGGAGGAATTTGGTTTTCTCCTCTTTACGTAAGCCCCGGCGTGGACTGCGGTTATGATATAGCCGACTATTATCATATAGCCCCGGAATTTGGCGGGGATGAGGCCTTTGATGCAGTGCTAAAAGCCGCGCATGAAAGGGATATGAAGGTTATTATGGACCTTGTTGTAAACCATACCAGCACGGAGTGTGAATGGTTCCAAAAGTCCAGAAAACGCATAGAACCTTATACGGATTATTATATTTGGCGTCCGGCAAAAAAGAACGGAAAACTTCCTAATAACTGGGACTCTGAGTTTGAAGGGGAGTCAGCTTGGCAGTGGGATGACGAAAGAAAAGAATATTATCTTCATATCTTCGCTATAAGCCAGGCAGACCTTAACATGGATAATCCCCTTGTCAGAGAAGAAGTAAAAAAGATACTCAAATACTGGCTTGATAAGGGGGTAGACGGTTTCAGAGAGGATGTTATTACATATATTTCGAAACCTGAAGGTCTTCCCAATGAGCATATATTTCCGGTACACAAAGGCGTGACTCAGTACAATATGGGACCTCACCTTCATGAATATCTTGAAGAGTTCAAGCGTGATGTCCTTGATAACTATGATTATGTGACTTTGGCGGAGGCAACACTCATAAAGCCAAAGAAAGCTCTTACCATGATCGAGGAAGGCCCGAGGAATGTAATAGATATGGTCCGAGAACCAGCGCAAGCTTCGCTACCTCGCGCTCGTGCTGAATGTCCTTTAACG
>CAZALQ010000389.1:0-1585 GCA_964485605.1 uncultured Oscillospiraceae bacterium | reverse complement strand
GTAGTCTGCTACGTCGTTTGCAATAGCAACCAAGATAGGTGCTGTCGGTGTAGCAAAGAGTCCTGTGAGGAATCTGCAAGCGATGAAGAGATACGGATTTCCTTTGATAACCATAACGAGCAGATATGGGAATGCAGCGATAAGTGTGAGCCATGCATAGATCTGCTTGTTTGTGAACTTCTTGGAGATCCAAGGTGTAATGAGAACGCCGAGGAATCCTGCAGCAGAGTAAACTGTTGAGGAGATACCAAGAATGCTTGGGTTGTTAAGTACATACTGTGTATAGTATGCAAGAAGTACGCTGAAGAATGATGTCTGAGCGCAAGCAAATGCTGCTGCGATGTAGTAGCAAATTGCAGGTCTGCTGAAGGACTTGATCATATCCTTGAAGCCAACCTTAGGTGCTGCTGCCTTCTTCTCAACTTTTTCTTCAGCTTCGCCGGATTTTCTGGGCGGATCATACTTCTTTGTCATTGCCATGTAAACCGGTGTGAGGAGGAGCAGCGGAAGTGTCATAACGAAGTTAGCAAGCATATAGCCCTGTCCGTTTGATCCAAACTTCTCGATGAGCCATCCTGCGAGAAGAACATTAACAAGTCCGGCAAGCTTTGTTCCGAATTCTGCGAATGATGTAAGCTTTACAGCATCTGCAGAGGAGGAGCTCATTGCGGAAATGATTGCTCTGCCGCCAACCCATGTCCAGTCATAGAAAAGGTTATACAGGAAGTTGATTGCGATAGCGAAGACAACATATGTGCCTACGTTTACGTTTTCAAATCTGTAGAACATGAATCCTACTGTGAGTGCGGATGTAATGTTTCCGACAAGTATCCAAGAACGCTGTCTTCCCCAAGGAAGCTTGATAGCGTCCATGATAGCACCGGATACTGTCATTGCGATAATAGCAACAAGTGTCAGTGATGTGTAGATGGATGCAGCTGCAGCTGTTGGCAGGAGCATGATGTTCGTTAAGAAGAACATGTAATAATAGCCTTTAATAATACCCTGGAAACTAAGAGTACCCATGCCGCCTGCAGCGTAAATAACACAATCTAGTGTGCTGACGCCTTTAACTTTGACGTTTTCGTCCATAATTTTTCTCCTTTGTTGAATATTTAGCCTAAATTCTGTCGTATTTTACCATGTAAGGTATATATTTATCAATTGCTTTTTCGATTATTTACATATATAATTAAGACCACTCAGTTCAGACAAAACACATAAAAAAGTTGGAATATTGGAGGACAATCATGAAAGAAGCCTTTAAATATGTTATAAATAACGTCCATGGTGCAAAATCATCCTTTATAGTAGTCATTGTGGGTATCATCCTATCCTTTATAGTTCCCTTTGCCATAAAGAGCCTCCCGCAAAACACCAGATTCTTTATCGTTTTGGGGCTTTGCCTTGTCATCGGCGAAGAACTGAGAAAATTCACTATGATCTTGGCTGCTGCATATACAGAAATGCAAAATGAAAAGGAAGCAAAAAAGAAATAATCAGACACAAAATGAAAAGTGACGGACCAAAATTGAAGTGAACCCCTTTCGTTAGACAAAAAACTCTAATGAAAGGGGTTTTAAAA
>CAZALQ010000388.1:0-1601 GCA_964485605.1 uncultured Oscillospiraceae bacterium | reverse complement strand
GCTATCGTCATGGGCAACGTGAGCCCGTCCGAGGAGTTCTTCGGCGGCACGAAGGTTCTAGTTCCGTATATTTAACCGGATTCATATGCACGCAAAGATCCATTCTGTCCATTATGGGACCACTAACTTTTTCAGTATATTTCTGGACATCTCTTTCAGTGCAATTGCATCTGTTTCTGTCTGGATAGTACCCGCATCTGCAAGGATTCATTGCTGCAAGCAATATAAAACGTGCCGGGAATTCAAAATCCCCTCCCACACGAGAGACTTTAATGATGCCATCCTCCAGTGGCTGCCTTAACGTCTCCATAACTGCGCAACTAAACTCCGGAAACTCATCCATATACACGACACCGCCATGTGCCAATGTTATCTCGCCTGGTTTGGGGTTTATTCCACCACCAGTCATAGCAGCGACTGTCGCCGTATTGTGTGGACTCCTAAATGGTCTAGCCCTGACAGGTCCATCTTTCAGATTCCCAGCAATACTTTGAATCTTAGATATCTCAATTCGTTCTTCCTCATCCATATCGGGCAATATCGACCTTGTGGCTTTGGCTATTGCAGATTTACCTGTACCAGGTGGACCAATCATTATTAGATTATGCTGGCCTGCGGCCGCTATTTATGCACCACGTCTATCCAGCAACAGCCCTTTTATTTCTTTGAAAACGTATTTGTAGTCAGGCGTATCTGCTGACAATTGATTTAGGACAGTTAGCTTCTCATATTTTTCGCTTGTAAGCATCATCACTAATTGACTTAAATTCTTCACCAAAATGACTTCAATACTAGAAAAGTTAATGCACTCATTGGCATTGTCCCTCGGGATGAAACATTTACTTATTCCTCTCGATGCTGCATCCATCACTATGGGAAGCACACCGTTTACGCTCACAACTTCACCATCAAGACTTAGTTCTCCGATAAACATCATTTCAGTTAAATCTTGATTAATTACACCCATCGACTGAAGCAGAGATATTGCTATCGCAATATCAAAGTACGTTCCACTCTTTCTGATATGCCCAGGTGCAATGTTAATCGTTATGCGACCTGTTGGAATCATAAAGCCTGAATTCTTAAGGGCCGTTCTGACACGCTCTCTCGATTCTTTAACATCAGACGACAAAAGACCTACCATATCAAAAGATGGTAGGCCATTTGCTATATCTGTTTCTACTACGACTGGCAAAACTGAGATTCCCGTAATCGTAGCACAATTAGTTTTACATACCACTTCCCATTTCCTCCTATAAAATTTTTGCTAATTCTGATATATCACATTCTGTATGAATGGTCAACTTATTTTATAGAAAGAATATGTGATGTGTAATATATTCTTTTATTTGTTATTCATTGTCTTTTTTATCATTTTTATCATCTGTAATTCTTTTTAAATCGTCCTTAAGAAATAGAAACTTTCTACATGCAAACAATAACACGATAGCTACTATGGTTATAGTCATTTCCCATATTTTTTCATCTGCCACAATTAGTCCTCTAGCCAAGGCAAATATCAATACCTCTACAACCATTCCCATTGTATGTTTCACTAATACCCTCATAAACTCAATAACAATAATTATATTCAAAGTATC
>CAZALQ010000387.1:0-1610 GCA_964485605.1 uncultured Oscillospiraceae bacterium | reverse complement strand
TGGGGTGCATCAAGAGCCTATGCCGCAGCATCAAACAGAGTGGCATCCATAGGACATCGGTCTCCTGTTTCCCAAAACAATACATTAAACAGGTTGTCAATGATGAATTCCATAAGCAGTCAGAATAAAGGAAGCCAGTAATATGGAGTTCAATGCACCGAAGAATTTCAAAAGGGGGAGACTGATCGCAAACCGCTATACAATAATAGATCTTTGTATTGCAGCCACCGGCATCAGCGTTTCCTTTTTCCTTGAACTCTTCTTTTTCCTGAATCTAGTAAGTAAAGGTGTCGCAAGGAATCTTTTCTTTGCGGTCCTTTTTCTTGTGCCTGCAGGCATAGCGCTGCTGTTTATTGTTCCGGCAGGAATCTATCACAACATCTTTACCTTCCTGGAGCTGAAACTGCTTACTTCAAGGCTTCCGAAGGTCTACATCTATGAAGGAGTCAGATACTATGGATCGCAATCAAAGAAAAAGGAACAGAATCCCTAAAAAGGAACTGAAAGATAAACAGAAAAAAGCCAGGAAAGTCACAAAAATCAAAAGGAGGATCCTTTCAACTATGGACTGGTGCGATCCGTGTGAAGTAAAAGACAACGAGATCCTGTTAAAGGGATACAAAGGAAGAGGCATCTGTCATCTTACCGGCATCAAGGTATCCCCGCACAATATCTTCCTTGATGATGAAATGACAGTAATGGTGAAGATCGATCAGCTGCGTATTGCGCTGAACAAGATGCCTTTCCGTATCTACTGGGCCTTTGTGACATCACCTGTCAATATCGAGGACTATAAAGCCAGACTGTATGATCTGCGTCTAAATACGGATTCCTTAAGGATACAGTCTTTGATCGCCGATGACTATCGCAAGGCAGAAGAATTCGAATCCTTCAGCAATGAACTGGAATTTATGTTGTTTGTAAGAGACAAGGATGAAAGAGTTCTGGAGACAAAGCTGCAGACTCTTTACAGGGAGATCAACGGTGCCGGTCTAAGGGCTGACTATCTTAAGAAGATGGATTATCTCAACTACATTTCCTATATCTTCGAGAATCCCTTAATAAACTCCCTATACTTCCAAAGAGGCTTCTTTGAATTCTCCAATGAACTCTATGAAATAGAGAACAGTGAAGTCGTCGCAAGGAAGATCGAATCCGATGACTGGATGGATAAAGGGTATGGCGACATCGAATTCGTATCGGAAGAAAAGATGAACGAGTACAGAAAATCCAAGATGGTTCCAACTTCCTTTATCGTGAAAAACGACCATATGATGATCGGCAATAAATACGCCTGCGTTATTCAGGTGACAGGTCTTCCTTCAATCTATTCGGAAGGACTGTTGTGCTGGTATCTCAACCGCATGGACATCAAGGTACTGATGACAACGGAAAGAAACGACATGAACATCTCCAGTATGATCCGCAAGGACATGAGTCAGATGCAGGAAGAATACGCAACCACAAACGATACAACCCTTCAGCATAAGCTCAGAGTCTCCTATGAATCCATGGAAGCCTATCTTGACCGCATTGTGAGAAACAACGACATTACGCTTGACTGCACGCTTGTGCTGTTAATAACTGCTGATAAATACGATGATATTGTA
>CAZALQ010000386.1:0-1614 GCA_964485605.1 uncultured Oscillospiraceae bacterium | reverse complement strand
GGTCGGCTGAAAAAGCCGACCATTATACTGGCACATTAGACATAATAGGGATTGGGCTTGAATAAATGCCTGAAAATATCTACGATCCACCCAACAGAAAAGTTCACGATCGAGCCGAGAAAAGAGGGCACATTTGCCCTCTTTTTCATATAACTCTCTTGATGATTTTCTTTGCCAGTTTTTCTGCCATGACCTTCGCTTTTTCCGTATCGCCGGTCAATTCCATAAGTATAAAATCAGCCGCTTCTTTTTCGTTCATCACTTTGCCGATATTAAGTTTCCCGAATGTATCGAGCAGCATCTTGCGGATATCATTTGTTTCAAAATCCGCCTCACCAATAAGTCGATTTATCTCTGTTCTGTGAAAAGGAAATAATTGGATTTTCATATAAAAAAAATCGGCAGCATCGTCTAAAAAGTCTTTGTATTGCTTTACCATGCCCGCATAAGAAGCCAGTTCCCGTCTGCCATGTATATTAATTCTCTCATATAGGTATTGGAAGTAAAGAGTAGCAGCATTTCTGAATTGTTTTTCTTCCTCAAGGAACAATGCTATTTGCCTGCGACATTCACAATACTTGGCTGTATCTCCACCCTTGTAAGCATCACTCATTTGTTTGTTGAGCTGTGCGTAAATGATATCCCGGCAAGGACGGTTGGGATCTTTAAGAAAGTCCTCGTTTACAGTCCAGATATCAATTCCGACCTCATTTACGTGATAAGAATGCCTGCCGAGGAAATATTGGACATACGGGTTTGCAGCCAATGCGGCATGGCCTTTTTCAGTCAAAACCCAGGTTGTTTCTTTTACAAATTCCCTCAGTCTTTCTTCCTCCACTTCTGCAAGTGTGGAAATAATATCTGCCTTTTTCCCTTTGACGGTAATCCCAACTGCAGATGCAATATCCTTCAACTCTTGCAGTCTCATATTCTGAAGCGCATCCTTTGCACTACCTGGTTGAATGAACCCTCTGGCTTTTAGGCTCTTAAGCACTTTTTGCGGGTCTATCTCGTATTTAGTGTTTAGATACGCCGGGAAATCCTTTTCTGTTGTCCTTATTGCAGAGATAGAAGAGTTCTTCGTGGATACAATGATTTCGCAACAATTCATCCCGAACTACTTGGGGAATGGAGTCAAAATAACGAAATGAGACCAAATGATGTTGTGGCAACTCGGTCTCTTTCAGTGTTATGGATTTGTCCCGAATGCAGAGGTGAGTATTCGTATCCTGTCAATGAACGTTCTCTTGGTGATGATGCTTGTCCCTACTGTAGAAACACAAAGGTTCTACCAGGTTTTAATTCTTTTGAAACAAAATACCCTAAAATGATGGACGAATGGGACACTATTAACAACTTTCTCATTGGGGTTGATTCTGATAGAATTTCGCCAAGTGACGCAACCCCAGTATGGTGGTATTGCAGGAATTGCGGATATCATTATAAAATGTCAGTTTCAAAACGCATTAACTTTTCCAAAAGACACATGATTGCTTGTAGTAAATGCAAAGGCCGGCGTCAAAGGCGACGTTATAATGGATGATAGGAAATAAAAAAAGGGGCGTGTGAAAAAATGAAAGTTTTTTCACACGCCCTTTTTACATTAGTGAAAGC
>CAZALQ010000385.1:1328-1616 GCA_964485605.1 uncultured Oscillospiraceae bacterium | reverse complement strand
GATGAACAGTATGAAAACAGGATGACACTTCAGAAGGTGATGATCAGAAACGGTTTTAAACCCCTTGATTGTGAATGGTGGCATTTTTCGCTGGCAGACGAACCCTATCCCGAGACGTATTTCGAGTTTCCGGTATCATCACGATATTTAAAGAAATAAGGCAATATAAATATTCGTGAAATATTTTGCATGGCTTTACACGTTTTCGTTACGTTTTTCGATAAAAGGAGCTGATCAGCTCCTTTTTGAATTGCAAATAATAGTGTATAATAAATTGTTTAAGCAACT
>CAZALQ010000385.1:0-1318 GCA_964485605.1 uncultured Oscillospiraceae bacterium | reverse complement strand
CGGAGGATAATAAATGCCTGTAGAGGAAAATATAAGAAAAAGAGCGAATAAGTACTTTTTCGGAAAAGTAATATTCAACGCTGTCCTCGTTTTGATAGGAGCGATATTGATCCTTGCATTTTTGACAAGAATGCAGCATCAGGCAGCTCTCATCAAACAGAGGAATAATAACGACCAATCACTTTCAGATGCTATTTCGATCCTGCAGCGAAATTCAGTTGATGCCGACGACTTGTCGACTATATTTCACGACGGCAATCAGGATATGCTGGATGACCTGAAAGAACTGTTCAACAGCGGACTTTTCAATTTTCTTTCAGATGTGGACAACAAGGAACGGTCTGAAGTTTTCGCAGATATCGTAGAGCGATCAGGCGTAGATTATCTTTTTTTCATGTCAAGAGATGGGAAGGTGGCTATTTCACCCATAGAGGAACTCTACGGACAGAATCTTGTCGATTTGGGGCTTATCAGTTCTTCAAATCTCTTCAGACTTTCTGAAGGCACCCGCCAAAGATACAACAGAGTGGTCCCCGTAAAGGAGAGCAACGCTTACGGAGATTACTATTTTTATTCGATCATATATAACTATGGCGGAGTACCATACGTCATGGTCCTGGGTGCGGATGCATCGGATCTCGATATGCAGATCAATGCTCTTACTGACGTATCGGTAGTGCTGAAAAGAACGGCTGTTGGCAATGACGGTTTCCTCTTTGCCGTCAATAAAAGCGATTCTACATTCATTTACTATGAAAATGACAAAGAGGTATTGACAGGACAAAACGCACTGGATGCAGGTCTTTCCGAAGCAGCGCTGAAAGACGGTTACTCCGGAGTTGAGGTCATAAACGGTATCAGATATTACTGCACTTCTAAAACATTCAGATCCAGTACCGTGATCTGCGCAGTCGCTGATACAGATAATATCTATTCTGATGACAAGTACGTAATTTTCTGGGCTGAGACCAGCTTTATCATGGTAATGATCCTATGCCTGATTTACGCTGTGATCGTTCGGAATGACTTCGTGCGCCACCAGGTCGAGACAGAGAAAAAGTATTTCAGGACGAAGAAAGGAAAGACTTTCATATTCGATATATCGATATTCAAAAAAGTATTCCCGCTTATGATGACGGGAGTCCTTGTGATTTTCGGCATGTCTTACTATAACCAGACTCTTCTGGAAATATCTGAAAGTGTAGATGATTCTGTTGTAGCTCTTGACGAAGTTTCCAACCGTTATCAGGAAAGCCTTGTGAATCGTGAATCCATAAAGCAATACTACGATAACAGATTCCTTGCCAAGGCTAAACTT
>CAZALQ010000384.1:0-1621 GCA_964485605.1 uncultured Oscillospiraceae bacterium | reverse complement strand
AGAAGAACGTCTATGATCCTGCAAAACTGTCAATGACAGTGACTGTGGCTAAGGCGAAAACGACATACTATGTCCGTATACGGTCTTTCAAGAAGACAGGTGACAAGACATATTTCTCAGCCTGGAGTGCGGTAAAGACAGTGAAGACAAAATAAACAAGAAACTGGCGGAAGCATGGTGGCAGAATCATCTGCTTCCGCCGTTGCGGATAATATTGCCGGATTAGTGATGCTGAAATATTCTATTTCCGATATCTGATAAAGGAAAAGATATGGATAGAAGACCAAATGAAAAAGCAATTGATTTTGTAAGAAGAAAAATCGCAGATGCAAAACAGTATTGCACTACTGAAAAGCAGGTCAAAGCCATAGATAGTCTGCTTGAATTATTGAGTTTAGATGATTACTTCTTTTTAAAAGTAGATATAAATAATGTAGCAGAGGTATTCAGGTTAACTGGAGTAAATACAGAGGAAGCCAAACGGCTATATAGAGAAATGGTTAACCCGGAAGAATATATAAAGTTTAAGATATACATGCTGTGTGAAAAAATTAAAGGGATCATAGTAAAACCATGATACAGAAGGGCCGTTTTCAAAAGTTTATGCGGAAATGCGGTTTCGGTGGTCTGTGCTGGAAATCGCTGAACAGCTTGTCAAAGAAGACGACCGGGTTTCGAAACACAATGCATTCCTGAATGCCATGTCCATGCTGAGAACCGTCTTGGATAAGAAGGAGAAATCTGTGGACTGGTTTGAGATGCTCGGAGAAGATATTCAGAAGAAGAACCGAAAAAGAGCGGGGGACTTTGCGTGCTATATGGTGATGTTCAGGGAGTTGAGTGAGAGGTAGACTTATAAGCATTATTTCTACTGCTGTCAGAAGGAAACTTACGGCATCATATCTGTGAACCTTTAATCAATGAAGTATATCTCGGGAGAGACTGTGGATTCTATGCCTGTTACTTGTTAGGGAAATCATTTTAATCTTCTTGATTGTGCCACATCATAGAAATACTAGAAATAATATAGTCTAATTAACGCATCTCAAGTAACAGAGGTTGAAATAGAGAGGGGTATAAGACTGATGTTACATGAAATTGGCCAGTATTGAATAATTGAGACTAATCTGCCAGGCGGAAGAAGGACTTTCGTCTGGCAGTTTTGTTTTATACAAGAGGAGGGCTTATCATGAGAAAGGTAAACGCTCCATCGCCGATACCAGATCGACATAATTAAGGCCACCGTGTTATCGGTGGCCGGGTTAATCGCTTATTGTTTTTTCGAAATAATTCGTTTCCTGCATTCCTCCGGCAGTTTATCTGACCATGGAAGCAGATCCTCCAGAAATGCATCGCTTGTTTCGGAGATGTGCTTCGGGATCTCGGTCAGAAGATATTCGAAATACCGATACGGATTCAGGTCGTTTGCTTTTGCGGTTTCCGCAATGCTGTAGCAGACGGCACTTGCCTCTGCTCCCGCTATGGTGTCGATCAGGTTCCAGTTGCGTTTCCCGATCACGAAGCCGCGGATAGCCTCGAAAACGAAAGAAAAGACCTATTTCTCGGCATGGAACGCAACAAAAACAATAAAGACAAAATAAAGAATAAGGACAGCACAAGG
>CAZALQ010000383.1:1326-1629 GCA_964485605.1 uncultured Oscillospiraceae bacterium | reverse complement strand
AAACTGTTTTCTTAATCAAATATGTCTTATGGGAGTGGGTGCTGAATCTTTTTATTAGTTCCCTTTCCTTGTAACTGTGTAAAATATTTCTTGAAATCATCACCAGTAACAAGATAGAGATTACACAAATCGACTCTATTACCGCGTACGACACCGTTGAAAATTGCATATCGGATATCTTGGCTATAGAAGGTCATATCGCCTACTTGGGCTATGGCCTTTCCATCTTCCGGCGAATGCAGCCCAAGATCAATTGTTGGTGATGTTTGAAGTTTGATTTCAAGCAGCTGATTGGCGATATCG
>CAZALQ010000383.1:0-1297 GCA_964485605.1 uncultured Oscillospiraceae bacterium | reverse complement strand
AAGTAGGAATAACTCAGATGATCGCAAATCATGGCATGTAATTCAGCACCACGATTCCATTCTTGCACGGCATCGAGGTAGCTTATACTATTGCCAACCATAGGAAGAAGGCGACGATAGATTTCTGCTATTCTTAATAGCTGATTTCTGCGAGGGAACTGGTTGGGGTCGACACGTTCAAGAGTAGTGTTATCGTCTATGATCCAGTCACTGACCGCAGGAGTATCATATCGTGAACAAATGTTGTCGGCATATGCCTGCATACGTGCCTGAAACTTCTGAGTCAGGGTACCAGTCCGATCATACTGGACTAACACATCACCAGTAATAACACGTACATTTGTGATTAAATCATCCTCGTTTGCACGGAGAAAAACATAGCGGCGAGATGGGTCCACCTCTTCATTCCATATCTGGACATTTAGGCTCTTTTGAGTGTAAACGTCGAAGTTTTGACCAAGAAAACGCGGTTGTGTCTTCTTAAAAGAAGAGGGGATGGGATATCCAAGAGCTTTGCAGATTTCTTCTTTTACCACCTTTGATCTTGTTCTTAATGGAAGGCCTGCTAAAGAAAGTCCTACCATTGATTCCGAAAGGATTGCTTCAAGGTCTTCAGTAGGAATATAGAGATACGGATCTTCAGGATCAACTGGGTCGTAGATGGATAATCCGCTCCTATAGATATTTGCAGGATAATTAATCATGATATTCCTCCTCGTAATTATCGACAGCAGAAAATAGATCCGCCAAAGAAAGGCCCAGACCGTCTGCAATCTTTTTTATGTTTTCAATAGAAATGTTGCGCTTTCCAGATTCAACGGATGCATAATAGGTTCGATCCATGTTGATCTTAAGCGCAAACTTTTCTTGGCTTAAGCCTGTGTCATTTCTAAAGTGACGGACACAGGCGCCAAAAGCCTTTTGTATAGTTGTAGCCATAGGCGCACACCTCCAATTTGGAATTATACAAGTATACGGACTTTGAGACAACGGACTATGAGTAACAAGAAATACAAAAGAGCAGATAGAAGGCTCTTTACTGAGAATTATTGTTGCCTTGAACTACGATCGCGGAAGGATACCTTTGAGAAACAGAATTAAATGCGGAATGAAATGAATACTGTCAGATATATTGACGAAAACACAGAGGCGATAAAAACTCTATGTAAAAGAGACAAAAGGTTAGCAAAGGTCATTTCTATGGTGGGGCCAATCAGCTATGAGATTCCATCTGATGGATACGCTTTCCTTATTCATGAAGTGATTGAGCAGATGCTGTCAATAAAGACGGCGGCTA
>CAZALQ010000382.1:0-1632 GCA_964485605.1 uncultured Oscillospiraceae bacterium | reverse complement strand
CCTTTTCTATCTTAAAAGATAAATTTTTTATAACGGGATTGCTCTTTTCATATGAAAAACTGACATCTTTAAATTCGATCATAATCTACCTCACAAAAAGCTGACCGATCAGCTGAGATATATTTACATAGCGAAGCAAAACAAAAAATCCGATGGAAACTATCATAAACACTGCATCAGAGACTTCAAAGGATTTTGTCTTTGCATAATAGAATTCATTTTTGTATCCCCTAAGCTGCATGCTTGAAAAAAGCTCCTGAGCTCTGTCCATACTTCGAAGAAGAAGCTGCCCAAGAAATGAACCCCAAGCTGAAACATGTATGCCCTTTTGACCCGGAGCTCTTAAATGATATGCATCGGTCATAACGGCAAGCTCCTGTGTCATTACTCCGACATAGCGGTATGTCAAAAGCAATAGCGTTGCTATAACGCCGGGAACGTGAAGTTTTCTGAGGGCAGCGCAAATACTGTCAAAGGGAGTTGTCGCAACTAAAAGGAAAGAAGCCATAAGGCAAAGTACTCCCTTAAGCATTAAAGTAAGCATGCTGATCACTCCGCCCGATACTCCTATATTTCCTATATGCAAAAGTATTTGCCTATCAAAAAAGGGATTAAAAAGGCCGACTGCCATAACAAGGGGAAGGACTATTCTGAGTTTATAGAAACAAGTCCTTACAGGTATGCCTGAAAGCTGAAACAAAAAAACAGGCCATAGGATCATAGGTATAAGACCGCTCAAATTATACTTATGAAAAGACATGACTATTAATATATATGCAATTGTACTAAGCAGCTTTGCGATGGCGCTTATATCATGAAGAGGCGAATCTCCGACTGCCAATTCATCCATTTGCCCAAGCTCGCTTAGAGCATTTTCCATTTTATTCATAATTAAACCTATGCCATTTTAACCCATCCATATATATTCGTCACCAAATATTTACTTTTCACGCAGAAAAGAGGCGCTCCTGCGCCCCTTTCCTTAATTGAGTTAGTAACAAATATTATGAATAAGAATATGCTGCATTATGCTTTTTTCGATTTCTTTTTCCTAAAGAATCCTCCGGCAAGACAAATAAGTACTGCTACCCCTGCTACCATTAGTGCGCCTACTATTCCTGATACACTTGTACCTATGGCGCTTTCACCTCCTGCAAAGTTATAGTCAGGAAGGAAGGATGTATTCTCTTGAATCGTTCCTGCAGTATCTGCTATATCGCTTGATATACCGAAATCATCTTCATCAAGTCCCATGTTTTCAGAATAACCTGCCTCAGCATTTCCGAAAAGTGCCCACTCAAGTCCGTCAGGATTTGAGCTTGCAAGAAGGCTAAGGCCTCCGCCTACAACAAGAGCAATGACTGCAAGTATTGCGATAGTTGTCTTAAGAGATGCTTTCCCGCTGACCTTTACGCCTGAAGATTCAACATCTCTTAAAAGCTCCGGTCTTGCCTCAAAGACAAAGCAGAGAACTGCAGATGTTATGAGACCTTCAACAAGTCCGATTGCAAGGTGTATGGGCTGCATCAAAGCAAGGAATGCACCAAAGGGAAGCTCAGTAATACCTGAAAGTGATGTTTCAAGAACAACTGAAAATGCTCCGAGCTGAAGTGTAAGAACGCATCCAAGTAT
>CAZALQ010000381.1:0-1637 GCA_964485605.1 uncultured Oscillospiraceae bacterium | reverse complement strand
AACTTTGGAACGTTGACCTTGATACAGGAGAAAAAGAAGTTTTTGCTTATATGGATGAAAAGACAGAGTTTCTTGCTGTAATAGGAGATGATTCATATCAGGAATGGTTCGGAGTCATAAGAGTTCGTAACGAAAACTGGGAACTTGAATACTATTTAGCATACTTTGATCATGAGTTCAAAGAAATAAACAGGGTGTTTTTGAGAAAAGGTTCTTATGCGTCTATAGGCAAGTATTGGGATATAGACGGTCACATATACATCAAATTCTCAGATGCAGACGAAGCTTATGAAGTTGACCTTAAGAGTTTCACTGCAGCAGAGTGCAGCGGAGATTTGGGCAATGTATTGTCATCTATCAAATATTCCGATTTTGAGAATCGTATAACTTACGACAAAAGCAGCAAAATGACTGCAGTCAAT
The DNA here is from genome assembly GCA_964485605.1 of uncultured Oscillospiraceae bacterium. Classification (GTDB taxonomy): domain Bacteria; phylum Bacillota; class Clostridia; order Peptostreptococcales; family Anaerovoracaceae; genus RUG13409. Next base: position 1,215 of record CAZALQ010000381.1, on the reverse strand, counting down.
GCCGGAGACAAGATCTCAGTATTCGACAAGGACCAAAAACTTATCAATACCATAAGCGGATCCGCAGATATCATATCGATATCTTTTGCTGAAAACGGTAGATATATTGTGGCGCTTTGTAGAGACAATCAAATCAGAAGATTTGATACGAAGTCAGGAGAACTTCTTGGAAGGTGTGACGTTGATTTTGACTGTGCATATATCTTTCCTGAAGATGTCAGATGGACTGAAACTGATAAGGGCTTTATGATCATGAATTTCGACAAAGAGTGCGCTTTTCTTATCAGTGAAGAAGACTGGGACATATTCGGAAAGGTTCCAAGATTAACAGGATATCTGCCGGCGGAAGACTTTTTCGTCATGATACCTAGCAACATCGATTATTATGAGATCGGGGGCTTTAAACGGCACACGGTCGATAGTTTGACGGCGTACGGCAAAGAGATCCTCGGCGGATGGGAACTCTCCGAGGCGCAGAAGATGAGATATGGTATAGAATGATGACTTTTGAAGAGCTCCTAGATAGAGACGGACATTTGGTATATAGGACAAGAGGTGTGAGCATGGAGCCCATGCTCAGACAGGACAGGGACCTGGTCATGATCAGCGTCCCTTCTTCGCGTCTTAAGAAATACGACGTAGCTCTGTACAAAAGAGGGGACAGTTACGTACTACACAGAGTCATAGGAGTAAAAGAAGACCGGTATTTGATCCGCGGTGATAATACGTACAGCATCGAAGAAGTGCCATTTGAGGCCGTAATAGGCGTTCTCACGGGTTTTCAGCGTAAGGGCAGGGAGTATACGGTAACGAATAACTTTTATCAGTTTTATGCTAAGTTCTGGAACTTCATATATCCTTTACGTGCAGGGTTTATTATCTTAAAAAGAGTTGCCGTGAGCACGGCAAGGAAACTCGGCATATTGCCTTTTCTAAAAATGCTTTTCAGTCCATTAAGAAAGTGGCGGTAAGCAGCAAAGTAAGGTATAATAAAAAATTGTATAGTTACGGATAATTGGGATATGGAAAATAAAAACAAAAAAATGGGAAAGATCATCTTCTTCATACTTCTTTTGATACTTGCTGTTGCAGCAGTGCTTTTCACTATACCTAAAACAGGCATCCGCTGCCGTATCTTCGGTCATGATATTTATCATGAGATAAAAGATGCACCGACCTGCAAAGAAGAAGGTGTTGCGAGGATCAAATGCCGTA
>CAZALQ010000380.1:0-1647 GCA_964485605.1 uncultured Oscillospiraceae bacterium | reverse complement strand
TGAAAGCAAAAGATATAGCACTTTACATTGCGATTGGTTTAGGTGGATTGGCAATCATTTCGATATTCGTGCCAATAAATCAAGGTGTATTAGTTGGCCTTTCGCTCTCGGCATTATTATTTACGATTGCCCAGACACTTGACTCCCAACTTGCTTACTTAGATGAGGATACGCAGGCAGCGATAGAAGTTGCAAACAAGGCCGGAATGCTAAATATCAGTGAGAAAAATATGCTGTTATTTAAAACCTATTTAAAGTATGATTCTTCAGATAAGAAAAAAGAGCGCCTGCGAAAAGCTGTTACTGCGCTAAATAGTGTGGCATTTGTAATATTGTTTGTAGGGTTTGTTGTTCCACTTAATATCGGTGCAGGAATCAGCTCGGCAATTACAGTTACATCTACGGGACTACTATTTCTAAGCCTTTGGCTCGTTGAAAAACAGAGAAGGCGGAAAGAGCAGTGGAACGAGGTGCTAATGCTGAGTTTAATGATGCAGCAACCGAATGATCAAAGCAATGAAACTGCAAATGAAACAATAGCATGGTAGTAATAGGACGGCAAATAAGGACTTGCTAATTAATGCCAAGACCTGAGATACGTGATAGTTTTATCTAGCTGAAGCTCGAAATGCTCATTGACATGACGGAGGAAAAAGAACACGGAAAAGATAAAGTCATCAATCATCAGGATGTTCCATACCGGGTGCTGGAACGGAAGTACAGCTATGATGAGGATAGGCAGCATGATGAGAACAACGGCAGCGAGAGCTTGTGACCAGGGATAACGTTGTTGCTGCAGGCGGATACAGGAAGCGGATGTAATAACTGAAGGCGTGAGAATATGCTTATAACAAAAGAAATCCGAAATAAAACAATCTGGGATTATTCTTTGCCGTTATCCCTTGAGCAAGTTAAGCATTATCAGGAGTACTTTGCTTTAGCCGTTTTAAGGTATACGATGCCGGGAAAATATAATGACTATCAGAAAGCAGACGCGCCCGATTTACAGTGCATAGATAGGAAAAGCGGTGTGGAAGTTACATCTGCTACAGCAGAAAATGAGGCCGCGATTAGCGGAGACTTTGTGAAATACCGCCTTACAAAAGACAATGCGAAACGGAGTAAATTAATGCAAAAAATCGAATTGAACGGAGGAAAGCTGGAGCAATTTGGGATTTCCTATCCGGTAAAGACAGGCATGATGGAGTACCAAGTTGTTCGGGATGCTATCCTACAGAAAAACAAGAAGTTGCCAAAATATATAGCAGCTGGCTTCGACAACTTGGAATTATTTGTTAACTATGAAGGCGTCTTTGGCCCGTGGTCTGAGAAAAAGATACGGGAACTCATAGAGGAAACGAGAGAAAAGCAAACATTTGATGCGGTTTATATCTGTTCGTCATGTGTCTTGATAAAGTACCAATATTCAAATGAAAGTCTTCAGATCATACCGATACCTCGAGAAGATTATGAAGCTTTAGGCAGAATAGCAAGAATGACAGTTACAGGAGAGATTGATTCGAAAAGTCCAATTTGGACAATGTGTGAGGAGTGATCATCATGCCGACGCTTGAATGGATCGGAAAAGAAAAAGTCATCAATCACCATCAGCAGGTTCCGTATCGGGTGCTGGAGGAGAAATATACC
>CAZALQ010000379.1:0-1655 GCA_964485605.1 uncultured Oscillospiraceae bacterium | reverse complement strand
CCCCTACTTCTGCTTCTATCTCGCTTTCCGGCTGTGACAAAATTGCAAAATCGACCGGCAATTTCAGCTCCGTGATAGAGGTCTCCAGTGTTTGTCCATCTGCATTTGTAACGGCGCACTTATAGTATCTACCGTCCATTTTGCTGGTCATCGCAAATGCAAACGTATCTGTATCATAGCCATTAGCAGTGCAGTTATACCACTTGCTTCCTTTGTTATTGCTGTACTTCCACTGGTAGCTCAGTCCGTTGCCGCTCGCAGCCACATGCAAAGATACCTGATCCCCTACTTCTGCTTCTATCTCGCTTTCCGGCTGTGACAAAATTGCAAAATCGACTGCCGAGGCAAATACATCCTCAGCGTTCTCTTCGACATTCTGCGCTTCTTCAGGAACATCATTGACAAGCTCCTCATACACTGACTCTCCATTGACAGGTTACTCATATAAGGGCTCCTCGTACACTGACTCTTCATTAGCAGTTTCCTCGTATACGGGCTCTTCAGTGATCAGCTCCTCATTGACAGGCTCCTGAACTTCCTCTTCTGCAAATGCACCGATCGGAAGTACAAGCGTAGCCAATATCAATATTGAAAGAAGCAAACTCAGGATTCTTTTCTTTTCCATTAGTAAACTCCTTAATAATCAATTAATCTTTTTTCTCTGCATTTTCAATTAAACAGTCTGCAGATTATCTGATTCTACCAGAAACATCACGGGAATCTATAATTGATAGGATACAACTCAGGTCTGTCCTGAGGTCTCATACTCTTAATAAACCGTTTGATTCTATCAAAAAAACTGACTAAAGCCTTTTTATCAACGGGACAAATAACCCAAAGAAGGGATAGTAGATTCTCAGGATGGATTTCTTCTGTTATCTGAGTATCTGTCCAGATATCATCCACAACAAAATCAAAACCATTCTCCAAAGCCCATTGCTGTGCATAACTTCCTTCAACACCATGGATCGCTAATCCAGAATTCTTAGGGAAAGCAGAGTCTGCAATAGCTGAAACCGAATCTGGAAGGTAAATGTCTTTTAGATTAAATGCATTTTGGAATGCATCCGATTCGATCTTCTGAAGATCACTTAAAAACACTATAGTCTTGGCTGTTACTCCTTCAAAAGCTTCACTATCAATTGCCTGCTAAAAAGACGGAAATCTAAATGTATAGTCCTTATATTCTTCAACACTTTCTGTATATGTGACACCCTCCAGTGATAACGCTAACAACAAATGCATCACTATCAAAAGTACTATGCACTTTTTCATTGTGTTATCACCTGCTTTCTTAATATTCGCTTCTGACTATACGATTAAATTGTATACTTATGTTGATTAGAAATAAAAAGCTATATAAAGGTCATATAGATATTGAGCTTTTCAGTTTAAATTAAGGCCTCTACGCCTTTGTTTTATCTTCATCCATGCTTTTTTTCCCAAGCTTAATAGATATTTACACTCCTCGGTATTATGATATATCAACAAATACATAACAGGCACCGAAAGGGATACAAATATAATATGAAAAAACACTGAAAACCATCCGCGTTTTATCATTAAATGATTACAAATCCATATGTTGAAAAAACCTGCTATCAACAAGAGGAGAATATATTGTAGATTACGTTTATAGTATTCTCTAACAGGAT
>CAZALQ010000378.1:0-1660 GCA_964485605.1 uncultured Oscillospiraceae bacterium | reverse complement strand
TCTTGTTTATGGTTCTTATACTCGCGGAGCTTTTTCCTTGCCTTTTCCAAGTCCTCCGTAGTGATATTATTCAAAAATGCCCCGCTTGGCTCGTCGTCAGCATCTTCCTTGCTTTCGTCGTTAGTGGTTTTATCTGGCTCTTCGTCATTGTTGTTGGTTTCCTTACCGGCATAGTATTCATCTAACGCTGCCTTGATCTCTTCCGGAGTCATATCGTCCGGGTTAAGCCCCATCTGATTAAGGATTTCCAGTTCTTCCTTGCTTAGATTCATCTCTTACCTCCTAAAAATTATAAAAATTATTTGGTTTCACTCTCTGGTTGAGAGGATCATTTAGATCAACAGGCTTGTCAAAGTGTTTTCTCGGGCTTATCGGATTTGCCATAAGCACATACCTACATTCATCGTATATATGATCCTCTGTGTCTGTGTCTATATCTTCAACATTCGATTCACTGTACACAAGCGACGGTATAGTCCTTATAAAGTGTTTGCAGGTATTAAATATCTGAAACATCGTGTCGCCGTTTTCATCAAAAGCAAATCTGTAATGATATTGCATCTTTCCTGCTAATCGGTTATTATCCCCCGGAGAAAACTGTATGTAGTTCGGGTGCTTGCTCATTATGTCTGCTATGGACTCGCCTCTTGATGTGTCCCATATAGACGGATCGGCTATGCCTATAATCTTGTGGCCTTTTAAGTTTTCATCTTCTTCCTCTATTGCCTTTATATTTGCCGCCTGTCTTGCCGGATCAAGTTCAAGTCCTACATTTGGCTCGCCTGTGCATCCATAGTATTCTCTTATCCTATAAATCTTTCCTTGTGGATCAGCCGTATACCATCCGACCGAAAAAGGCTTTGCGTACCCGAAATCATATCCTCTCCATACATTCCAGTATTTAGGAATCTCAAACGGCTCTATCACGTGAGTCCACTTCATATCTTTGTAGTGCGCAGGATCATTTTTCCACTCTCTGAAAACCTGCCCGCCGAACGAATCCCAGTTGCCATATAACAAAGCCTGCTTTTGAGCATCCGGCAGCATCGCAAGAGAAGCTGCATAGTTTGGATCATTGTTCATTAGAGCTTCGTTATCAAATACAGTCGCCGGTATAAACACCCTGTCTTTGCTAACCTTTATTTTTTTACCGTCCGGCGTTTCTATCTCAGTTTCTTGCACTATCCTTGTTTCCGGTGGCGCCGCTGTGATGAATCTGTCTTTTATCCACGCGTGACCTATGCCTCCGGGGTTTGCTGTAGCTCTTATATATACAAGCGTTCCCGGTCCTGATGGCCTGTTTCTTGAAAACATATAGGAGTATTCATCCCAAGTGAAGTGCTCCAACTCATCAAATCCTACAAAGTCAAACGCCTGACCTTGATATTTTTCCTTGTCTTTAGCGTGCTGCATATTTCCAAAAATGATCTGAGCTCCACTTGGAAATCTCCAAGTATGCGATGTCGCATTATATTTTGCTTTCGGACAAGCTATCTTGTACAGATATGCCGACCTTGATTCCAGCTCGCGGATCTGAGGAAATGTTTTTCTGAGTATGATTGCTTTGTAGTGAGGTATTTTTATTTGCCTTAGTGCCTCAGTAAGCATAGCATCAGTTTTTCCACCACCTGCAGCGCCTCCGTATAGTACCTCATATTCA
>CAZALQ010000377.1:0-1671 GCA_964485605.1 uncultured Oscillospiraceae bacterium | reverse complement strand
GCAGCAGGGGCAGCAGCCTTTTCTTCCTTGACTTCCGGAACTTTAACATCTTCGATTACGGGAGCTTTCGTTTCGATGTTTTCTACTTCCGGTTGAGGAGTATCTGCTTTCTTCTGCGGAACTGCGCTCTTTGGCATTGGTTTTAATGCTGCAGTACTGCTTTTTGGCATCGGCTTTCCTATTGCTGAAGGATTTTTAGGCATAGCAACACCCGCAGGAGTCTTTTTCATAGCTGTGCCCTGCGGCATAGTCTTCTGCGTTTTCTTTGTTTCTGCCTGCTTTGCAGCTTTTGCTGCCTTCAATGCTTTCTCTTTAGCGGCTTTTTCCCTTTGCGCCTGAAGAATGGCAATATCTACTTGTTTGATTTGGACTTTGGATGCACCTGCATCCTTTCCGCTGTCTTCTTTTTTCTCTGCTTTTACAATCTTTGTTTCGTTATCTGTCATTAAAACACCTCCCGAGTGCCTCATTAGAAATTTCTGTTTTTAAAGCTCTGGAAAAAGCTTTTCTCTTTAAAGCTGTTTCCAGGCATTTTTCATTTTTGCATAAGTAGCATCCTCTGCCGGGCAGATCATGATTCACATCTATTACCGGTTCATCGTCAAATATAACTATTCTTGTAAGAGTATCCTTATCAAAACTCTTATTGCAACCTATGCATTTTCTTTGTGGTTTCATTATTCCATCTGTGAAAGGATCAATTCTTTAAGTACAGCAACAGTAGCCTTTTCAGGAATTTCAATTCCAAGCTGCATTGCAGTATCTAAAAGTTCATCCTTTTTCATTTTCTTAACATCGGATGAAGTAAGAACTACTTCTTCTGTATTATCATCTTCAGTATCAGCTGCAGGTATTTCTTTGTTTTCCTTTAATGTCTTTTCACTTTCTTCCCATGCGCTGTGAGACTTAATATCAATCTTCCAGCCGCAAAGTCTGGCTGCAAGTCTTACATTCTGTCCCTCTTTTCCTATTGCGAGTGAAAGCTGGTAATCAGGAACAACGACCATTGCTGATTTTTCTTCTTCGTTGATAAGAACCATCTCTACCTTTGATGGAGAAAGAGCTGCGCTTATCATCTTTCCCGGATCGTCAGAATAATTGATGATATCGATCTTTTCTCCGCCGAGTTCATCAACAACTGCCTGAACTCTGGCACCTCTTGGACCTACGCAGGAACCGATTGGATCAACATTCTCATCATATGTACATACGGCAATCTTGGACCTTGAACCTGCTTCTCTTGCAACGCTTCTGATTTCGATGATGCCTTCCTGAAGTTCAGGTACTTCAAGTTCGAAAAGTCTTTTTACAAGTCCCGGATGAGATCTTGAGAGGAAAACCTGAGGTCCCTTTGTTGTCCTCTTAACATCCATTACGTATACTTTAAGTCTTTCATTAACTCTGTATCTTTCACCGGGAATCTGCTCGTTAAGTGAAAGTATACCTTCGGCTCTTCCCATATTGATAAATACGGTTCTGTTAGAGATTCTCTGAACAACACCTGTAACAACTTCGCCTGTCCTGTCAATGTAGTCATCATAGATCATTCCGCGCTCTGCTTCGCGAATTCTCTGAACTACTACTTGTTTTGCTGTCTGGGCAGCAATACGACCAAAATCCTGAGGAGTTACCTGATATTCAATAACGTCTCCAAGTTCATATTCAGGGTCG
>CAZALQ010000376.1:0-1672 GCA_964485605.1 uncultured Oscillospiraceae bacterium | reverse complement strand
AGCTGAAGACCCAGTCCATATTATACTTAAGGTCATTTAACACGCAGGTTGTGTCAAACTGCATTTTATTATGTTCCGTCCAGAATAGATCCAGTTCTATTCTTTCTGAACTCTTCATTTCATCAAAAGCCTGCCAGAGATTATTAATACTCTCCCTGTCCTCTATTCTTCCTTTGTCAAAAGCTTTCCATAATTCCGTCATGCCCTCCAGGCCGGACTTCCTTACTTCGTCAAGCTGCATCCATATTGTATTCACATTCTCCTGAAGCACATTCCTGTTTTCATCAAAGGCCCTCCATAGTTTTCCTAAATCCTCCCGCTGCTCCAGGAGGTCCTTCTCCAATGCTTTATGATTTACACGGTCGGTTTCATACTGTCTGATATACAGTTTTAATTCCTGTTCAAGCTTAAGGGTGGTGGACATGACATAATTAACTAACTGCTGCTGTACCTGGAGCTGAGCTGTGAGGTGCTGATAGCTCCAGGCTACATTATACCGTGAAGACGGAAGCAGCTTATGGCACAATCTTTTAAGCTTTTCAGGCAGTCTTCTTATAAAAGCCGGTTTTCGCCGGTTTATGTTCTGTGTACAGCCAATTCCTTTTTCTCTGTCAGACCCTGTTTCATATGAACCGGATACTCCTGTAGCAAAAGCGTCCGGCATACCCGGGCCTTTATTGTGATCTTCAATAATTGCCCTGAACAGAGGCTGCTGGCCGTAAGATAGTTCCAGATACCGGATCCTTTCATCATAGTCAAGCAATCCCCACAGCCTTCTGGCTTCCTCAAGCATTTTGTCCAATATCGCTTCCGCAGCTCCGCTTTTTATACGGCTGCTGTTTTTTATTAAATATTTCCGCATTTCAAGGTAACAGGTAAAATACCCGGAAACATGGTCAAAGCTGGTTCTGGAAGTTGTAATGGATTCAGGTCTGACACGCTTAATGTAAAGAATTTCATCAAGATACCCACACCTGTCTGCGGAAAGAATGCTGACATAGGTAAACAGGTTATCCTCATGGATAATACCTTCCATGAAGCGCAGGTTATGCTCCCGGCAGAAGTCCCTGCGGTACAGCTGGAGCCATACTGTCATCCAGTACTCCCCGTTGGAATATAAGGCATTCATCATGTCCACACCGGAATAGACATCCCTGTAATGACTGATCCTGTTCATCATCGTATTCTGTTCAACTACGGTTCCCGAGAATTCGCTTGTTTCGGCCTTTGCCCTGCCGTTAAAAAGGGTGATGTCCAAAGAATCCTTCTCCGCCCTCAGGTATAAATGTTCAAGTGCCTGCGGTACAAGGATATCATCACTGTCCATAAAATAGATGTATCTCCCCCCGGCCTTGTCTATTCCGGCATTTCGGGCGGCTGATACGCCTTTATGATCCTGTGTCACTATAAAAAAGCGGTCATCAGATCCGTATTCTTTGAGGATACCCGGTGACCCGTCCTCCGATCCGTCATCCACACAGATAATCTCAATGTCCTTAAGTGTCTGTTTCAGTATACTGTCCAGGCACCCGCGCAGATACTTTTCTGTATTGTATATTGGTATTATTACGGAAACCTTGAGTTCTTTCTTCATTATCACCTGCCCCGGCATCCTGGTGGGGTATGCCGCAGATATCTGCCTATAAAATATATTTGTCCTTATACTTACAAA
>CAZALQ010000375.1:0-1687 GCA_964485605.1 uncultured Oscillospiraceae bacterium | reverse complement strand
TTAAGTACGTGCAAATGTCAAGCAGATTTTTCCAATGATCATTTTCACCAGATGCTAAGGAAAAACTGATTAAATCAGTTTTTCCTTAGATGCTCCGCAGGATCAATTCGGCATTTGTATACAAACGTCGAATAAATGCGCACGGTTTTTCAGCGGAAATTGGCACTTCGTGCCGAAAATCCGGCGCGGGAAACGCTTTAGTCAGCGTTTCCAAGAAAAAAACGCCAAAAAGGACGATTCTCCTGATTTGAAGCATGAGAAACAAAAGCAGGTATTTCAAAGGCTTTCAAAAACGCCACCTCCGTTTATAACACGGAAATGACGTTTTCTTATAAAAATCGTATGAAGTTACCCTCAGGCGTTCCGGCTATTTGAGCACTATAACCTGACTAAACACCTTTTGGGATATAACAATGCAAAACTGTCTATCAGAGAAACTCAACTATTTCCCACTTTCCCTGACCAACAAGAGCAATCATTACCCGTGTTCCGGGTTCGAGCATCGGTCCTGCCGACGGATAGTATGAAGCAATAGCTTCGGGACCGCCATCACGTTTCACTATATATTTGTTATGCTCATAATCTTCAAATGGACCTACTACCGACCCCGGTTCAGTCCGCAGCCCATCCAGATCTTCGCCGCCGGTTGCCTTCTCCATCATCTCGTCGTTAAGTTCCATATTCTTGTTATCTGCCATTTTATTATCCTCCTTGAGAAAATCTCCACTCCTCTTTAGGAGCTATGTTTCTGTTCTTTGCCTTATTATACGGGAGAGACTTCTGTTGTGGCAGTGGATTTGCGTATCCGGTCGTTTTCAGCGTATATACGGTAATAATATAAGTATACCCTCCTCCGGAGCTTTCACCTGATCGAAGTATTCGCGGGTAAGCTGATAGTTTGTCTGATAATCCATGTTTTCTACATGTTATCCGAATGTTCGGATAACATGTAATTATCCGCATTTTTTTATTATCCGCACATTTCCACAAGAGACAGGTGCTCTTTGGCAGAGTGAGTCCCCATTTTATTGGGAAGAGAGCCTTGTGTCCTTTCTGATTGGGGGCGATCACGGACACTACATCCGTGGGCGTGATCTCCCCAGAGGTCAATAGAGGCTTTGCCAGCTTGTCGAGATATTTTCTTGTTAGCGCGGAACGACTGGCAGCTGCTATGATGTCCCGTAATTCCGCGTTCTTTTTTTCAATGTAAAACAAGGTAATGATTCGACCTTGAAAAGCAGGTCGAATTGGCGCGAACTAGAGTTCGCATCTAAGCGCACAATTTGCCAGGGCAAATTGGCGCAGACTTGTACACATATCAATACTTATCTTATCCGATCTGGTAATACTTCTAAATCAGGATTGCTCTTGTCATCGAGGACATTGGAAAATTATGGAACTTCGTCCGGGCTTCTCATCCTTGAGGTGTCAGACATATTTTCTTACTTTTCTGTCAATTGAGATTTCGATTTCGTCTTTGAAACACATATGATAAGAATACCACAATCCATCGGTTTTATGCTATACTGGATGAAATTTGAAGGCACAGAAAAGAGCAGGGTAAGGAAATAGGAAAGATATTTTCTATATCCCTCAAACATATAAGTATCATAGTTCATAGTGAAAAGTCATTCGAGGAGGGTGTGTTATGAACGACCAGGATAAGAGAGCTGTTGAGGGCATGGCA
>CAZALQ010000374.1:0-1700 GCA_964485605.1 uncultured Oscillospiraceae bacterium | reverse complement strand
TTTCACATGAAAATATGGCAGGATCAATTACTCCTCATCCTTACTCGTCTGCTCTGCGTGCTGGAGCTTCTGCTAACTATATTCTCATTAATGATGAGCGTCGACCTACAGAGCGAGAAATGTTAAGGATTCAAGGATTCCCCGATTCCTTTAAGATTGTTCTTCCATACGGAAAAATCAAGCATCAATGTGGGAACTCGGTAGCAGTTCCGGTAATAAAAGCTGTGGCAAAAGAGATGATAGCTTCGCTAAAGGCTTATGAAAGGAGTAAAGACCATGCCAAACAGGATTGATGCAAAAAGGGCTTTGGATATGGTGATTGCAAAATCGAGAGTACACCTTTATAAGCCCATTCAGGTCGCAGAGATTCTCTACCATGCTAGGGTTTATAAAGATATCAATCCGCTTCAACTAGAGGATTATCGCACCAAAAGTAAGCGTTGGCGTGATGATATCTGTCGTCCCTTATTAGGACGGATTTGCACAAGCAGCGCTCGATTCCAAGACGATTTGTTCAATGACAATGCAGTACCGCCTGTATTGCTTAATGAACTTAGCAAGGAAAATATACGCACAAATGGTGCGGTAGAGGCATATATTTATAGGCACTTTACTAATAAACACGATCAACTGTCCGATGCCCTATTATATTGCCTTGATGCCACGAAAGATACCTTTAATGTAAAACGGTTCATTAATTCATTCTGGGATGAGCCAGGGTTGAAAAGAAGCCTTGATAAGATATATGAGATTGTTGTGTATGCACTCTTTGCTACGCTTGTTGAGGCACTTAATCTCAAGGTCGAGATATCGGTTGATGAAGATCACTTTAATATTCTCAGTGAATTTGAAGATTTTTCCAAAAAGGTAATGTGCTTAGATTTTTTGAATCCGACACATCTACAGGATGCACGGGTATATAGAGTGGGCGTAACCAATGCGGCTGATCGTGGATTAGATATGTATTCTAACTGGGGGCCTGCTATACAGATCAAGCATCTTAGCCTTGATGTTTCTTTAGCGGAAAACATAGTTAGTAACGTTTCAAGTGACCGTGTTGTTATCGTTTGCAAAGATGCTGAATGCGATATTATTGTATCTTTACTTACGCAAATCGGATGGAGAAGCCATATCCAAAGTATCGTTACTGAGAATGATTTGGTGATGTGGTATGAGAAAGCGTTGAGAGGTAGATTTGCCGATATAATTGGTGATTCATTAATCTCTTGCTTGTGTAATGAAATTGTTGAAGAGTTTCCTTCCATTGATGAAGTACCTGAGGTGCTTAAACAGCGTCATTATGAAAGGATTTCTGATTCGTTTTGGGTATAAATATGGATAACATCCGTGATAATCATACTCGCAAATTCACGATAGATTCTCCTGAATTATTACATTTGAGAAAAGTTGATGAGCAAATGGATTTTGTAATTCAGCTTATTGGAGACTTGGAATACTGGATTGATCATGATCCGTTTATTCATTTCATGAACATAATTATCAGACAGATGCTTTCAAACAAAGTTGCAGATATTATATGTGACCGTTTTTACAAGCTTTGTGATGGGAATGTTACCCCAGAGGCTGTTTGTAGGCTTAATGTTGAGGATCTTCGATCAGTTGGATTATCCAGAGATAAGTCGGGATATCTTTTAAACTTTGCACGTTATGTTTATGATAATCCGCAGTACTTTGAAGAG
>CAZALQ010000373.1:0-1710 GCA_964485605.1 uncultured Oscillospiraceae bacterium | reverse complement strand
ATGACAGTTTCTACTTTATCGTCGTAAACAACCTGATAGGTCACTTCAATGAGACCTGCAGTAAGAGATTTGCTTTTAAGGGTCTTTTTCTTGAGTTTATCAATACATTCTTTAACTCTTTCAGAATGCTTGTTATCGTAGGTAACGATGAGAAGATACTGTTTTTTAGCTTTAACTCCTACAAGGTATGCGCAGTAATAAATAAGGGCAATTCCAAGGGAGCCTATTATGGCAATCAAATATAGGCCTGCTCCTGCCATGATTCCGCCCGTTACGGCCCAGAATAGGAAGGCTGTATCAACAGGATCTTTAATGGCTGTTCTGAATCTTACAATACTCAATGCACCTACCATGCCCAAGGATAATGACAGATTTGAGTTGATAGTTCTTATGATCATGCTCGTTGCCATTGCAAGAAGCATGATCGTAAGGACTGTGCTTCTGCTGTAAACAATCCCTGAGAAGGTTTTTTTGTAAATCAGCGCAATGATGAGAGAAATCAGAAATGCAGCCAAAAGGCTGAAAAGCACATCCTGTATATCAAGAGATGTGTCGAATTGCTCAAGTACGCTTTTTTTGATTACGTCGATAATACTCATTTTTCTTTCCTCTTTATTTTAATTGATATGCCAGAGCATATTTGCTTATTGCCATTCTGCACTTATCAACGCTTCCGAGTACAGCCAGTATGTGCTGGGGTATGAAGTCGTTGCACTTTATTTCTATTTCCACCATATCCTCGTCGTAGACAGGGAATGTCAGAAGCGATTTCTTAAATACATCCGTATCATATCTTCCCGATCTTATATCCTCGTCGAAGGTGATGCGGACATCGCTGACAGGGTAGGTAAATGCCAGTCTTTTGTATTCGACTATTACGGCCGGTTTAAGACCGAAAAGCCTTGCATCTACAAGAAACTGGTTAAGGAGAGTTCCTTCAGCTTCTACGAGGTGATAATCGCCTTTGATGATCTTCTTTGCTAAGTCGAGGTCAATATCCTGTTCCTGCTTATATGTGGCAAAGTTGTCCTTGTGTTTGCACTCAAGCTTTATGTTTTCCGTATCCAGGTTATATAGCCTTATGCGATATTTCTTTCTGGTCATTTCGCCGTTAACTTTATCGTCATAGGCTGTGTGCCTTGGATCATCGAAGTAGAGGCTTCTAACCTCATATGAAAGATCTTTTGATAAAGAATGGCTGTCCAGTCTGCACACCAAAGCCAGCTGTTTCTTTAAAACAGCTGCATCAAAGGGGCTTACCATAAATTTTAATTCGTGTCTGTAAACTGTGTCGCTCATAATAAACTCAAAACACTGAATTTTAACATAAAAGACAAATGTACAGCAATAGAAATAGCTGCCAAAAAAGGCAGCTAATTGTGAATTTTTTCTATTAATGACTTTTTATTATTTGCCAAGCCATGCTACTTTTTGATCCGCCTTTACAAAGCCCAGTTTGTTTTGGAGGGCAATGCTTGCATCGTTGGTAACATCTACATGGCAGTAGGGAAGTGCCCCGCTTAAGATCTGGTTATGAATCAGTGTGGAGTAGAGCTTTTCGGCATATCCTCTTCTCCTGTACTTTGGGAAGACCCTTAGAAGCCCCATAGCTCCTTCTCTGTGAAGCCCTATAAAGCAGGCAAGTTCATTATCCGTATATCCTGCGATAAAGGCCTTGTTTTTAAAATCCCTTATTAGGTCCTCTTCGGG
>CAZALQ010000372.1:0-1713 GCA_964485605.1 uncultured Oscillospiraceae bacterium | reverse complement strand
GGATGGGAATTCATCACATCAAAAGATTGGCTTGATATACCTGAAGACAAGATCTGGGCCACAATTTATGAAGATGATGATGAAAGCTATGATATCTGGAAGAATGAAATAGGAATTGATCCTTCACATATCGTAAGACTTGGAAAAGAAGATAACTTCTGGGAAATAGGAACAGGCCCATGCGGACCATGCTCTGAAATTTATTTTGACAGAGGTCCTGAATACGGCTGCGGAAAACCTGATTGCAAGCCCGGCTGCGATTGCGATAGATATATGGAATTTTGGAACCATGTATTTTCACAGTATGACAGACAGGAAGACGGAACATATCTTGATCTTGCAAATAAGAATATAGATACGGGAATGGGCCTTGAAAGAATTGCATGTATTATGCAGGGAACTGACAGTATCTATAACATCGATACAATGCATGATATTCTTTCTGAAGTATGCAGGATTGCCGGAGTCGAATATAAAGACGGAGAAGCAAAAGAGGATATTTCCATCAGAATCATAACTGACCATATAAGAGCTGTATCATTCATGATCTCTGACGGCATTCTTCCGTCAAATGAAGGCAGAGGATACATATTAAGGAGACTCTTAAGAAGAGCTGCAAGACACGGAAGACTTCTTGGTATCAAGGGAACCTTCCTTAAATATTTATGCGACAAAGTAATCGAAACTTCCGGAGATGCTTATCCAGAGCTTAAAGCAAGAAGAGATTACATAAAGAAAATTATTGGTATTGAAGAAGATAAATTCGCAGCTACCATAGATCAGGGCTCTGATATTCTGAATGGATACATTGAAGATGCAAAAGCTAATGGTTCTAAGCTCATCTCAGGAGAAGCTGCATTTAAGCTTTATTATACCTACGGATTCCCCATTGAACTCACTCAGGAAATTGCATCAGATCTAGGATTTGAAGTTGATGAGGAAGGCTTCAAAGCTGCTATGGAAGCTCAAAAGGCCCAGGCAAGGGCAGCAAGAAAAGATGACGATAATCAGGGATGGCTTGATGAATCTGTCATGTTTAAGGAATTCCCTGAAACTCAATTTACAGGTTATGAAAGTCTCGCTATAGAAGCCAAAGTTATAGTCATCGTTAAAGGAATGTCTTCTCTTAAGAGTGCATCCGAAGGAGAAGAAGTAAAGCTTGTACTTGATTCCACTCCATTTTACGGAGAGGGCGGCGGCCAGGTCGGAGATACAGGACTTATTGAATCCGATGTATTTACTGCTGTAATCAAGAATACAACAAAAGTAAACGGAGTATACGTACATCATGCTTTAATTACTTCAGGAGAAGTCAACGTTGGAGACATCGCATATGCATGTGTAGACAACAAGAGAAGACATGCAATTGCCAGAAACCATACAGCAACACATCTTCTTCAAAAGGCATTAAAGATGGTACTTGGTGATCATATTGAACAGGCAGGATACCTCGTAAATGAAGATGAACTCAGATTTGACTTTACTCATTTTGAAGCTATCTCAAAGGAAGACCTTAATAAAGTTGAGAATATAGTAAATGATGAAATACTTAAGTTTACTAATGTTGAAACTCATGTTCTTCCTATAGAAGAAGCTAAAAAGATGGGAGCAATGATGCTCTTCGGAGAAAAATACGGAGACATAGTAAGAGTTGTCGATGTACCGGGATTCTCTATGGAATTCTGCGGAGGAACCCATGTATCCAATATAGGA
>CAZALQ010000371.1:1357-1719 GCA_964485605.1 uncultured Oscillospiraceae bacterium | reverse complement strand
GAGGCTATCACAAGGGAGATATCTTCACCGGTCCTCCCTTTGGTTTTCCAAACCCTGGCTTTGCAGATAAGAGTAAAGGCATCAGGCTGGATGAGTTTTTTCGGAACGCCCTCCGGGAGGGCCTGGATTATCTCGACGAACAACAGAGAGGGTATATACCGGCTGGCCTGGTCGAGGAGATCCGTGCTCTGGCAGCGGTCCCCATCCCCTGGGATGTAGAACTGGGAAGACTCTTCAACGAGTGGTTTCCTCCACTGCAAAGGCATAGAAGCTTTGCCAGAGCCAGCCGCAGACAAGGAGAAACGCCGGACATTCCCCGCCCGGGTTACACGATTCGGGATGAGGATCTGGAAAGCAGGACC
>CAZALQ010000371.1:0-1347 GCA_964485605.1 uncultured Oscillospiraceae bacterium | reverse complement strand
TTCGATGAGCATCAGAATGATCGGTTATGCCCTTGGCGCTATTGCAAGCTATGCCGTCTCAAAGGAAGTCCGAGCGGTTCGTGTTGTGTTCTGCGATGCATCTGCCTACGATGCAGGCTATCTAATGCCGGAGGACATTGCAGGGAGAGTAGAGGTGACAGGAAGGGGCGGGACTGAACTCCAGCCGGCTGTTACTCTGCTTGAGAAAGCCAGGGATTTCCCTCCAACAGCACCTATCCTGCTGATTACTGACGGAATTATTGAAGACAAGCTTTGTATTCACAGAGAACATGCATACCTGCTGCCGAAAGGGAACAAGCTGCCATTTACGCCCAAAGGCAAAGTTTTCTACTTCGACAGGAAAACTGAATAAACAAAGCGGGAGCCTCATAACGAGGCTCCTTTTCTTTTTGATAGAACTTCATTTTTATATCCAGCAAAAGGCGTTCAACTTGACATCTGTTCCAAAATGAACTTTCTGGCAGCATCGGCAGGGATCTTCCAGCGATTGCCGACTCGAAAAGCCTTGATTGCACCGGACCTCAGAAGCTGGTATGCAGTGCCTTCCGATATCTTCAGTTTATAGCAAAGATCTTCTAACGTCATCAGATCTTCTTCCTGGCCATCAAATAACATAATACAACGCCTCCTTTGATTTTGATATTAGGATTTATTGATATGTTATATGGGAATTAATTGATAAATCATCGTCGAAAAACAACAGAGGATCTCCTGTTGGACTAAACGAGGTCCCTTGTCGAAATAGTGGTCAACAAAAGTGCGTGATCTTGTATCTTATATATAGAGATTTACAGACAAGGTTGGAGAGCAAGTAGTTTAGATATACATTCATACATATTCTAATATAAGACATAAAGATATAATACATTTATATTCATCTATAGACAACGTAAATAATTATTATTTTACAAAATATAGTAACATATCTGTAATAGATGATCATCTTTTGAAATCAATATTACAGGAGTGTATGCTATTATGGAAAGAGAAAAGCTACAGCTATATAGTTGTAAAGAAACTACCAGGGGAGAAGCGAAAGCCTCATCAGATGTCTTTTTCAGATAGAGAATATACTAATATTGTTGACATGACACATAACTATGGATTCAAAAGACCAGCAGACTTTTTGATTGCTCTTTCAGAGTTCGAGACCATTGAGGATGGGTTTGAATCCTTTTCTATATGCAAGGTCTCATCATTATTGATGCCAGTGAAAACACTGATGAACCAAATAGACTGTGGAATTAACGTAGAAGACAACACACATAAATTAATTAAGGAGGTAAAAGTATTATGCCAAGAATTCAGATAATTAACCGCGTCAAA
>CAZALQ010000370.1:0-1744 GCA_964485605.1 uncultured Oscillospiraceae bacterium | reverse complement strand
TCCCTCTCTACGAAGTTTAGCAACAGCGCTTCCTCCTGCAATTATTTCAGGATTTGGCCTTTGTTGAGATAACTCAGAACGAATTTGGTTTTTACTGATTTCATATTGAAGGTTATCCTTGTTCATGAAAATCTGTATAGCCTGTTCATGGTTAATTCGTGGGAAAGAGTTTAACTCCGGTACTGTGAAAAGTATGTTTTCGATCCATTGTTCATAGAATAATCGGCGGTATGTACCGACTATTTTTTCTGATTGAATTCTATTATCAATAGTAAGATCGACAAAACGAGACAGGTCCATTTCGTCAAGTTGTTCCAACAAATTCATAAAACTTATCCAGTTTGCCAGTTTATCAAACTCACCAAGATAATCTTTTATTCTTCTTATACAAGAATCATAGTTATTAGTATCGAGATCAAGTCGGTCGGGTGTAAATTTAGCAACAACTCTGTTTTTAGCCTCTTCAGTATTAACTATTTCTTTGGTCAATAAATCTGAATCTGTCTTGAAAACAGCTTGGTTTCCGATGAATGCTTTCGGATTCATCTTCGCAATAGAACCGAATGTGAGATTTCCTTTTTTGATGAAATAATCTAGTAATCTAAGTTCAGATTGAACGTGATCCCAATCAGTATCAGGACCTTTGTAGCACGGTCCTAAATAGTTTGCCACAGCATCTGCGTTTTCATTAAACGCTTTAGAAGCAGTTTGATATTTCATTAACTGGTCCGATAGACTTAGAGCCTGTTTATATTTCAGCTTTTTACTATCCTTCGAATAGAGTTGTATTCCGGCTCTAAGATTTGCATAATCCCCACTAAAGATACGAGAGAAAAATGAACGGAATTGGCCGGTTAACTTTGTATATAGATCTTTTCCATCGACCTCCTGTAAGATTTCAGGATTGAACATGGTAAGAATGCCATCTCTATTAGAAATGATCACCTTACTACACTCACTCATTGTTTTAAAGCGTGGAATAGCGCAATTGTATGATTCTTCTGAAAGAAGCGAAGGAGCAACAACATCGGTAGTTGATAAAAAAGAAAGCAAGTATCCCCAATCCTTAGTATCGTAGAGATTATTAATAGACGTTGTATACCTCTCCCTCATACCATTGGCCAAATTATTTAATAACTCATATTCACGCAGAAGAAGTTCAAGATCCGATTTAAACAGTGATCTCTCTTCAAAAGTAAGTTGAGGTACATTAAAACCATACCAAACATTTTGTCGGTAGTCTTGTCCGATGGATGATATGTACTCTGAGTATTGTCCCAAAAGCTTGATGGCCTTATCAAAGTAATCCTGCCCCTTGTGCTGAATATCTGCGATACTATATCGTATCTCCGGATAAGATCTTTGAGCAGAGTATAACTCGAATAATTGATATAACGATTTATTGATGGATTCTCTCTTTTTATGAAGTTCCGAAGCGTAAGAGTCGAGTTTAATTTGAGCCTCTTGTTTCTGAAGTATTTCTTCTTGAACATCTGGGGAAACAGTAGTTTTAGGAATATCAAGAGTGCGAATTAGCTCCTCGATGACGACTTTTTTATTCGCACGATGGCTGTGAAGTTCCAGACAGAAATCGTCAAGATTTGCCTTTTTTAGTTTGTCAAAAACAACATTAAGAGCCGCTTGTTTTTCGGAAACGAATAGTATCTTCTTTCCATCGTGAAGACACTCTGCGATTATGTTAGTTATTGTCTGGCTTTTTCCAGTTCCCGGAGGACCTTGTAAA
>CAZALQ010000369.1:0-1751 GCA_964485605.1 uncultured Oscillospiraceae bacterium | reverse complement strand
CGTCAGACGTAGATTTAGGCGGCTAAGTTAGTACCAGAATTCTGGAAATTTACGTATATAGTTTTGCAGTGTTTCTGGAATCCCATAGGGCATCATGTTTTTTTCCCGAGAACACTATACCGATAGAAGCAAGTGCGTTTTCCAATGAAATATGATTTTCAACTTTGATAAGACATTCAAAATCGTATTGAAAATCGTTCCAGGTAGAAAATGCTTTCATAATGTCTTGGCTTAAAGCTATGTTTTTCAGCTTCATTTCATTCTGTATCTGTTTTAGATCGCTGTCACTCCATGCGTGAATAGTATAGTCCTCTCCGTAGCTTTCGCACCAAGCAAGAAATTTGGGTAAAGCTGTATCGAGCCTGTCCGCGAAGAAAAGATTGCCGGTTGATATCCCTGTGAGATCATGAATGTATGTGCTGACATATTCAGAAAAATCCGGCTTGACATAGGCCTTGTAGTCTGCGATCTCCTGGTTGCAATCATTTAGCATGACCGCTCCGATCTCTATTATTTCTCTGAAACATATCGTTCGTTCGTGTCGATACTTCTTATCGATGGGATGCATTTCAAGATCTAAGAAAATATGATTCATTATAGTGCGCTGCCTCCTTTATTTCTTTGATACGTTAATGATACGCTTGTTATGGTGTAGAATATATATCGTGGTTGGCAAAAACAGGGGGGCTAATTTGTTCAATACAGCAAATTATCTTTTCAAGGAGCGATTTTTATTCTATAATAGGCCTGTCTGGCTGATAGGAGGGCAATAAAGTTATGGGTAAAAAATCAACAAGAAATAATAAAAATGTTTATCAACAGAGCCGAGAGGAAAAAGGTCTTACAAGATTTCAGGCGAGCGAGCTTATGGGATTTATTTCCGAAAGCAGAATAGAAAAAGTTGAAAGCGAAAAGTCACCCATTCATCCAGAAGAAGTCCTTGCCATGGCTAAAGTGTATAAGAATCCCTGCTTATCTAATTACTACTGTGCCCATGAGTGCCCTATCGGTATTGAACATGTTCCGGAAGTCAAGCTCAAAGGGTTATCACAAATCGTACTTGGAATGATTGCAACGTTAAACACACTAAATAAGGAAAAGGATCGCTTAATTGAAATAACCGAGGATGAGGAGATAGTGGATGACGAACTTATGGAATTTGCGAGGATCCAGAATCATCTCGAAAAAATATCCCTCACCGTCGATACGCTAAAATTGTGGATCGCTAATAAAGTCGCCGCAGGGGATATTGATGCGGACAAACTGGCGAAGGCTAGAGAGAATATATGATCAAGACTCATTACCTTCTCAGTGTCGATTACCGCACTATTGATTAACGAGGCCTTTTGACGGTGTTCAGGCCGATTAATATATTCCATACCGATCCTTCGGAAAAGTTATTCTGAAGGATCGGTATGACTTCACATATAAGTGGATAACGAAGACGTTCTCAAAGAACGGTATTTTCACAAAGAGTATTTAGAAGCCTTTTCAGTC
This sequence comes from uncultured Oscillospiraceae bacterium, assembly GCA_964485605.1. Classification (GTDB taxonomy): domain Bacteria; phylum Bacillota; class Clostridia; order Peptostreptococcales; family Anaerovoracaceae; genus RUG13409. Next base: position 254 of record CAZALQ010000369.1, on the reverse strand, counting down.
GTCAAATATACTACAGCTGCTCATACAGTCAGGAAACGCTGTGCAACCACAAGCGATGCAGCATTCTGGAACCTCATCCTGATCCATAAACTCATCCTCCATCTCGTAGATAGCATCGCTAACCTTGCTCATATCACTGCTGCTTAAAGAGTAGTATTTTTCATCGAATTCATCCTGGTCCATTGTCCATCTGCCTTCGATCAGTTCGTCCACTAAATCCGGATTGTTTCTTCTTCTTCCCATAGTATGAATCC
>CAZALQ010000368.1:0-1757 GCA_964485605.1 uncultured Oscillospiraceae bacterium | reverse complement strand
TGATCTTGTCCCGTTCAAACTTCCGGGCATTCTCATAGCTTCCGGCAGACTTCAGATAAACCTCGAAAACAGCGCCCTTTTCAGGCTCTTCGATGATGCCCGCGTCATCGTGGATCTCGTTATCGCCCAGGAATTTCACAAAGCCGTAGTTTCCGTACAGGATCTCATTGGTTTTGACTCCCACATAGGTGATAACTGCTTCCTCAGACTGACTTGCAGCACTGGTCGCGTCGATGCGCACATGCGTATTGCTGGCCTGATAGCCCGTAGGCGGCGTCAGTTCCACCAGTTCATACACACCGGGCCACAGTTCATCCGTAATCACAGAAGCATCTGTTCCGGCAGTCTTCAGGCTTTCGATGACGATTTCACCTTTCCGGTACAGGATATTACCCTGTCGGTCAGTGATGTTTTCTCCAGCAATAATCTGGAAGACCGCGCCGGTCAGTACACCGTCTCCGCGGGTACCGGGAGTATCTTCCGGATTGCCGGTATACTCATCCTTATCCCGCTTATACAGCCGGAGCTTTACCTGCACAGGCAGGTTTGTCGCGGAAACATCCGTGATTTCATCTGATTTCACAGTGCAGCTGATCGTGACTTCTTCGAAAAGGTATCCGGCAGTTGCACCATGCTCCATTACAATGTACTTACCCTTTCGAATCGGTTCAGACATGGCAATGCCGTTTTCGTCTGTTACCATGGTAGTCGCGAGGCCTTCGCCATACTGATCGTTGTAGTAAATATCAAACTGAACGCCCGCAATCCCATTGCCGTTTTTACGGTCCTTCTTTGTCAGCCTGATCCAGCCTTTGGTCGGCTCGTTCTCCACTTCGATTTCACATGTTTTCAGATCCTCTGTATCAATGACCACTTCGGTGGAATAGTGATTGTCCACGAAATGAACCGGAACCTTGGTTTCCTCGACCTTATACTTGCCCCAGGTCAACAGTGGAGTGACAGCGATGCCGTCCGCATCCGTTGTGATCACAGCAACGACTTCTCCGTCATTGCTTCCCTTATGGGAGGGTAGGCCGGAAATACGGGTTACAGTGAATTCCGCGCCAGCCAGGGCCTCTTTGGTCAGCTGATCCTTTTTGATGATCCTGATCCGTCCCTGAATCGGCGTGTCTGTCCCGCTGATATTCGTGGTTTCATCCGATTTTACAACTACCGGATCGAATTCCAGCAGTTCAGAGGTATAACCGGTTGGGTTCGCGTGCTCCTTCACGATGTACTTTCCCTTGCGCAGCGCAGGGGAAACTGCAACACCGTCTGCGTTGGTGGTCATCGTCCCGGCAAGACCGGTTCCGTACTGGTCATTGTAGTAGATATCAAACTGAACTCCCTCGATAGGGCAGCGATCCAGTTTGTCTGTTTTCACCAGTTTGATATAACCCTTGGTCGGCTCGTTCTCGACGGTGATGGTATATGTTTTGTTATTTTCAGTGCCTGAAACTGTAATGGTATAGTGATTGTCCACAAAGTGAACCGGCACCTTGCTTTCACGAATCTCATATTCTCCCCAGGTCAGCAAGTCCGATACAGCTTCACCGTTCTGATCTGTTACCAGTGTTGCAACGATATCGCCAATACCTTCAGTGCCATGTGAAGGCAAGCCTTTCTTGCGGATAATTGTGAACTCCGCACCAGCCAGGGGCTTTTCTGTCAGTTGATCCTTTTTTATGATCTTTACTTTGAACCGGATGGGTGTATTACCCGCTTCAAGGTTTGTTGTGACATCACTTTGAACAACG
>CAZALQ010000367.1:0-1758 GCA_964485605.1 uncultured Oscillospiraceae bacterium | reverse complement strand
TTGCATAATACATGGCGAAAGGAGGTGAAGGCTATGTCAAAATACACAACAGGAGAGATCGCAAAACTAACAGGCGTCACTGTCAGGACAGTTCAGTATTATGATACCAGAGGTATCTTAGTTCCAAGTGAGCTGTCAGAGGGCGGCAGAAGGCTCTATTCCGAAAATGATCTAAAACGCATGAAGATCATCTGCTTTTTGAGGGATATGGATCTTCCTATCGACGCCATTTCTCAAATACTTAAAGAAGATCATCCTGAAAAGCTCATCTCACTGCTGATCGAACAGCAGGAGAATATCCTTTCGGATGAGATTACGGAAAAGCAGGAAAAGATGGAGCGTCTTCAGGAGCTTAAAACCGGAATGAGGGGAAAAGAAGATTTCTCTTTTGAAACCATCGGCGACATAGCTGTAATCATGGAAGGTAAGAAAAAACTTAAAAAGATGCGCTGGATGATGATACTGACGGGGACGCCGGTCACGGCGCTGCAATGGTTTTCTATCATCTTTTGGATCATTAAAGGCATATGGTGGCCCTTTGTTCTTTGGCTTTTAGTGGCTGTTTTATGGGGCTCGCTGGTTTCCAAGTACTATTTTACTCATGTCAAATACATCTGCCCGGAATGTCACGAAGTTTTTAGACCTGCATTTAAGGAAGCCTTCTGGGCAAATCACAATCCCACTGCCCGCAAGTTGACTTGCACTGCATGCGGCCACAAGGGATTTTGTATGGAAGTTTGGGGAGGTGATGACAAATGAGTGCCTTTGAGAATATCGTCATCGGGGAAAGCAGCATCCCGTCGCTGATCATCACAGTTATTTTGATGTTTGCGATCCCTCTGTGCTTTATCATTTATTGGAGGAAAAAGTATAAAGAAAAAACAAATTTCAAGTATCTGATCATGGGAGCTGTAGGGTTTATGGTTTCCGCCCGCATCCTGGAGCTTGGTGTACATTATTTCTGCATCATTATGGATAATCCGGTCTCTCGCTTCATTAACGGGAATACCATAGCCTTTGTCCTTTATGGAATCACCATGGCAGGTGTTTTTGAAGAATGCGGACGACATATCGCCTTGAAGTATATCATGAAGAAGGATCGTACTCGCGAGAACGCCGTTTTTTACGGCATAGGTCACGGCGGCATAGAGGTCTTGGCGATCCTCCTGCCTTCAATGATCCTCTATCTTGTGATAGCGGTGCTTTTTTCTCAGGGAGATATTGCAAATGCGCTAAAGTCCTTGAATATAACGGAAGAAACGGCTGCAGCTGCTCTTCCTTCAGTTCAGGCGGCAGCCTCTTTTGATTACGTCATGATGGCTATGAATGTCATCGAGAGGGTATTTGCGATGCTTCTTCATATCGGGCTTACAGTCATCGTGTTTTACGGTATCAAGAACGGGAAAAAAGTGTACTTGCCCTTGGCTATTCTTCTTCATATGCTGATGGATACTTTCCCTGCTCTTTATCAAAGAGGTGTAGTGCCGCTGTGGACAGTTGAAGTTTGGGGAGCTATATGGACGGCCTTGGTCGTTATCATAGCAGTCAGACAATACAGAAAAATGGGACAGTAATCTATCTTGTTAAGCTTATATTCCTGAGCTTTCGCAACTAAACACAACAAAATACAGCATTTTATGTAAAGCGTGGTTGGTAGATATATGAGCAACCACGCTTTACAATTATCATATGAATCATATTTTTGGAGCATTCCTGTAACATAGAAAGCGCCAATTGAATAAAAAGAAACCTCACGGT
>CAZALQ010000366.1:0-1758 GCA_964485605.1 uncultured Oscillospiraceae bacterium | reverse complement strand
AGCAGATGTACGATTTTTTGCAGTATTACGGACTCGACGGTGTGGTGGTTGCGACAAAGGCAGATAAGCTTTCCAAAAATGAGCTCGCAAAAAATCTGTCACTCATTCGCAAAAGCCTTAATATGAATAAGGATGATGTTCTCATTGCGACATCTTCTTTAAACAGAACCGGCACAGATGCGCTTCTTAATACTATAGAAGATATTTTAAATATAAACAGAGGTGAGCAAAACAATGAATGAAGAAGTTTTGTTTTCAAAAGAGCAACTTGAACAAAGAGTCTCAGAGCTGGGCAAGCAGATCTCAAAGGATTATGAGGGGAAGACTATTCTATTAATAGGAATACTTAAAGGATCAGTTCCCTTTATGGCAGACCTTATGAGACACATTGACGGAGATGTTGAGATCGACTTTATGTCAGTATCATCCTACGGCAGTTCTACCAAGAGCAGCGGTGTCGTAAGAATTCTTAAAGATCTCGACAAGAGCATCGAGGGCAAAGATGTCATTATAGTAGAAGATATAGTCGATTCAGGTCTTACACTGTCATATCTTAAGAAGCATCTTCTTGACAGAAAACCGGCATCTCTTAAGATTTGTACACTTCTCGATAAACCTGCAAGAAGACAGGTGGAATTAACACCTGACTATTGCGGTTTTGAAATAGAAGATAAGTTTATAGTAGGCTACGGTCTTGATTTCGATCAAAAGTACCGTCACCTTCCATATATATCTTGGCTCAAAGAAGAATAAAAATATAGGAGGCAATTAAAATGGGCTATCAGGTTCCGGCAGGAATATCTAACAAACACATTCATCTTTCAAGAAAAGATATGGACATTCTTTTTGGAGAAGGTTCAGAACTTACAAAGAAGGGCGACTTAAAGCAGCCCGGTCAGTTTGCTGCACAGGAGCAGGTTACAATTGAAGGACCAAAGGGAAGTGCAAAACTTCGTGTTCTTGGACCTTTCAGAAAAGAAACTCAGGTTGAACTTGCAATGACAGACTGCAGAGCACTCGGAGTATCAGCTCCTATCAGACAGAGCGGAGATCTCGAAGGAACTCCTGGAATCAAGATTACAGGACCCTGCGGAAGCGTGGAAATAGATCACGGCGTTATCGTTGCACTTCGCCACGTACATCTTTCTGCAGATCAGGCAAAAGAAGCCGGTGTTAAGGATCAGCAGATTGTAAGCGTAAGAGTCGGCGGGGAAAGGGGACTCGTATTTGACAACGTTGTCATTCGCTGCGGAGATGGTCATACAGCAGAATTCCACGTAGATACAGACGAAGGAAACGCTGCAAAACTCGGCAACGGAGACATGGTAGAAATCATTCTTTAATTAAAATAATGGGCTCGAAAAAAAGTTGATAAAAGTTAAAAATAATTGTTGACAAGCCCAAGTCATAAGACTATAATCTCAAATGTTCCGCCTCCTAGAAGGGGCGTTACAAAAGCACCTTGAAAACATTGAATAGTGTAGAAAAACAAAGTCAAGAGAAGATGATCAAGTTCATCTTCAAAGACGAAGTACAATCAATAGCAATATTGGTAAAGGAACTTTAAAAGAAGTTCCCTGTACAATTCCAAAACAAAAACAATAATTTCGCGAAAAGCGGAAAAAGCGCAAAAGCGCATCCAAAGAGCAAGAAGCTCAAACTAAGATTTATTCAAGTCTTGAGGACTTGATTAGATACCATTTAATTAAGAGTTTGATCCTGGCTCAGGATGAACGCTGGCGGCGTGCCTAACACATG
>CAZALQ010000365.1:0-1759 GCA_964485605.1 uncultured Oscillospiraceae bacterium | reverse complement strand
CCGTCTACGATAATCTTTCCTCCGGCCTTTGAATTGCCATGAACCTTAGCATCGTTAAACTGAATATTTGCAGCCTTGACATCGCCGACTACCAGTCCGTTTACCTTTACATCTCCTGCAGAGGTAACATTGCCGTTTACTCTTCCGCTTACGGCAACATACTTATCGGAATTGACGTTTCCATCAACTACCATACCGTCTGAAACTACGTTTGTATTGTCGTAGTCGTTTACGGAATAGCTGCTGAACATGGATTCGTCACAGGAATCTACAACTGAAACTCTCTGCTCATCTTCAATTATATCGAATGCATCGATTTCCTTTAATTCGGCCAAAGCTTCCGAATTAGGCTGATTTGCAAAATCTTTGTATTCCATATACTCTCCCCATAAAAAAACAATAATTATTACCTATCAATGTTATCATCATGGGCATTTTTTGTCAATGAAATGCCTATGCTAAACAAGCTTAAGACTTACTCAAAATCTTTTTCAAATATGGGTCTTGCCTCATATTTTATATCCTCTTTTTTAAGCTCATCATCAAATATTTTTTTAAGTGCCTCATCATCATAAGGACAAGAATCAAGCCTTACCAAATCGAAGATCACAGCCTTTTTATCATCTTCTTCTTTAACTCTGATATCATGGGCGTCGGTAACACCCTCAGTCCTGATAACAACTTCATTGATTATTCTTTTTGCACTTTCAAGGGTTGGTTCACCTACAGCAATCGGATCCATATGAATTGACATTTCAATACCGGTCTTTTCAAGTATCTCATTCTCGATACTATCAATCTCATCATGAATATCGAATATGTTTCTGTAACCATCGACTTCCACGTCAATTGATGCATATAGTCTTCCGGGACCGTAATCATGTATAAGCAAATCATGATGTCCAAGTATCCCTTTATGCTGTGCTATAATCTCGGAGATTTCATTTACCACTTCAGGATCGGGAGCTTCCCCGATAATAGGGGCAGTCATCTCTTTAATAAGACCTATTCCGGATTTAATAATGAGAAGCGACACAATAAGCCCCATAGGACCATCGAGATTAAAATTAGTAAACCCTGCTGCTATTGTAGAAATAAGGACAGCCGATGTAGCAAGCACATCGTTTCTGCTGTCATAGGCAGCTGCTTTAAGGGCCTTGGAATCAATAAGTACACCGATTCTTTTGTAAAAGCTGGATTGCCATATCTTTAATACAATAGAAAAGATCAGGATTCCGACAGAAAGCCAGGAAAAGACAACAGTTTCCGGATGTATTGTTTTTTCGAATGATTCTCTGAAAAGACTGAGCCCTATAATGAGAATGACAATTGAAACTCCAAGGCCCAGAAGATATTCTGTTCTGCCATGCCCGTAAGGATGCTTTTTATCAGGACCTTTTCCTGATAATTTGAATCCGATCAAGGTCATAAGTGAGGTGGACACATCACTTAAGTTATTAATACCGTCGGCTGCAATTGAAATGCTCTTAAAGATAGCACCTGTTACAAGTTTTGCAATACAAATAATCAGATTAGTAATAATCCCTACTATTCCGGTCATTTTCCCGTAGTTCTCACGAACTTTAGGATCTCTCGTATTGTCACTGTTTTTTATAAACTTTTTTATTAGAAAGCTATCCATCAATTTATTCTTTATCCCAATCAAGTAAACTAAAGCCACCTTACAAATTAATATTCTAACATAATTATCTTGCAAAGAAATCTACTTTTTGTTAGAATTACTGTTGCTTTGAATACT
>CAZALQ010000364.1:391-1761 GCA_964485605.1 uncultured Oscillospiraceae bacterium | reverse complement strand
TTATTTCGTACTTTATATCAAGATCCTTAAGTACGCTTTCTACCTGTTTCATCAAATCTTCGATCTGATCATTTCTGGCATTTTGACGCTTTTTAAGTTCTTGATCTATCTTGTTATATGCTTCAGGCTCCAGGTTTTTAAAAGCAATGTCTTCAAGTTCAAATTTGAATTTGTAAATACCCAGTCTTGATGCAATTGGAGCATATATTTCAAGGGTTTCTCTTGACTTTTCCTTTATTTTTTCGGGGCTTTGGTACTCAATGGTACGCATATTATGAAGTCTGTCGGCAAGCTTGATAACCAGAACTCTTATGTCCTTTGACATAGCCATGAACATCTTTCGGACATTTTCTGCTTGGACATCTTCCTTTGAGGTATATTCTATGTTTGTGAGTTTTGTAACCCCGTCGACCATGATTGCAATATCTTCTCCAAAATCTCTCTTGCAATCGTCTAAGGTATATTCCGTATCTTCTACGGCATCATGAAGCAGACCGGCTGCGATGCAGTGGTCATCCATACCAAGTTCAGCAAGGATTTTGCCGACCGCCATCGGATGTATTATGTATGGCTCACCCGATTTGCGTTTTTGGTCTTTATGAAGTTTTGTTGCTGTTTCCAAAGCCAAATCAAGAAGTGTTTCATCATAATTTGGATTGAATTTCAGCAATTCATTTACATATTCACTCATGGTCAAAATACAAAAATAAGGCATGTGCGCACATAAAGCACACATGCCATATTAAATATAAGACAATTATTCTTCGACTTCTTCAGATTCTTCCTTCTTAGAAAGCTTCTTGATCTTCTTAGGAGAAACTTTATCTGATTCTTCTTCTTTTGCTTCTGTCTTCTTTCCTGCAGCAGGAATTTCTCTGTTGAGAACAGTGCTTACAGCGGATTTTGTAATCTCAAGCTTTGTCTTTTCAGCACCGGAAGCAATGGTAAGTCTATCGTCTTTAATACGAACAACTGTGCCGTAGAAACCACCTATTGTCATAATTTCATCGCCGACCTGAAGGTTGTCTCTAAGATTCTTAAGTTCCTTTTCTCTCTTATTCTGTGGACGAATAGTAAAGAAATACATAGCAACGAACATTGCTGCTATAAGAGCATAATAAATCCACATTCCTCCGGTTGAACCGGTCGCCGTTGCGACAACAATTCCTTTCATATATACCTCCAATAAATTAACTACCTTATTATTATAATCAATAAATAAAAATCCGCAAGATATATTTAATACATTATACAATTCTTAACAACAATTATGTAATACATTTATCTTGATTAATAAAATATCAAATGGTATTATACAAGTTAGTTTTGCCGGTGTGATGGAATTGGCAGACGTGCAGGACTCAAAATCC
>CAZALQ010000364.1:0-344 GCA_964485605.1 uncultured Oscillospiraceae bacterium | reverse complement strand
GGCAACAGGGTGCGGGTTCGACCCCCGCCACCGGCACCACGATGAAGTAGCGAAAGTGATATGCTTTTGCTATTTTATTTTATGCGACTGATCAGGGGGTCGAACCCGGGAGGGCTGAGTCGTTAGGAGAATGTCCGGTGGACATTCGAGTAGACTCAGTGCGAGTGCGACCGAGTGGGAGCACGAGTGGATTCAGTGCGAGTACAAGAAAAACGGGATCCGCGTCCAGATCCCGTCAAAAGTGTTTTGTCTTTAGCTAAAGTATAGATTTTTTTTACTCTTCTGCTACAACTGCCTGACCGTCATAATAGTTGCAGTTCGGGCATACTCTGTGCGGAAGCTTC
>CAZALQ010000363.1:0-1762 GCA_964485605.1 uncultured Oscillospiraceae bacterium | reverse complement strand
CATATGTTCTATATGAAGTTTAGAGACCTTGATACAAGGCAGAAGTATATAGAATTTATGAAGGAAAACGATATCCTTTGTGTATTCCATTATGTACCTCTTCACTCAGCTCCTGCAGGCCTTAGATTCGGACGTTTCCATGGTGAAGATGTTTATACAACTGCAGACAGTGACAGGCTTGTAAGGCTTCCGCTTTATTACAACATTGCACCGGCTGATCTTCAGAAGGTAATTGAAAAGACAAAAGAATTTATTGAAAGCATTTAAAATATATCGGGGGTTAAATAAAAGCTATGATTCGCATAGCTCATGTAGTGGGAAAAATGAATTCCGGCGGTAAGAAGAATCTTATCCTGGAGTATTACAGACATATCGATAGGACGAAGGTTCAGTTCGATTTTATTTGTGATTCAGATTCTGAGGCAATTCCTTTTGAAGAGATTGGGGCTCTTGGAGGAAGGGTATTTACAATACCTCGTTATGAACGTATTTTAGAAAATGTACGAGAACTCAAGAGAATCTGCAAGACAAATGATTATCTTGTAATGCATGCATGGAACAGCACCATGAATGTATTTCCTATGAAGGTTGCAAAATCTGTAGGAATTCCTGTCCGTATTTCAGAATCACTGTCAATGGCTCACGGCAAAGATTGGAAGACTCCAATTAAGCTCGTACTTCGTCCCATGTCCAAGTGGTTCGCTACAAAGTATATGGCATGCGGCGAGGATTGCGGACGCTGGCAGTTCGGAGATGCACTCTATGATTCAGGTAAGGTTGATATCTTTAAAACTGTCATCAACACTGAATTCAATGCATTTAATCCGGAACTTAGAGAGAAGACCAGAGAGGAATTCGGCTGGAAAGATAATATAGTTATCGGACATATTGGACGCTTTGTACCGCAGAAGAATCCTATCAGGCTCTTAGAAATCTTTAATGCTATTGCAAAAAAGGAAGATAGGGCAATTCTTTGTCTTATAGGCGATGGAGAATTAAAGGATAAGATCCTTGATAAAGTAAAAGAACTGGGACTTGAAGAAAAGGTCAAATATCTTGGAAGAAGAGAAGATATTCAGCAGTTTTACAATGCCATGGATTGCTTTGTTCTTCCGAGCCTTTACGAAGGACTTCCTGTTGTGGGACTTGAAGCAGAAAGCTGCGGACTTCCCATGTTCTTCTCAACAGAGGTTACAAGAGAAGCCAATGCCTGTGAGCTTGGCCAGTTTATAGGGCTTGAAGAGAATGATGATGCCTGGGCTGACAAGATCCTTAAGGCAGTATATGCCAACATGCCCGTAAGAAGAAGCCATGCAAAGGAAGTTGCAGATGCAGGTTTTGATTCAGCATCAGAAGCCCTCAGACTTCAGAATTACTATTTGAATGCTATAAAGGATGCTAAATGATAAGCGTCATAGTACCCGTATACAACGTAGAAAAATATCTTGATAAGTGCTTAAAGAGCATACTTCTGCAGGATTTTTCAGATTTTGAACTGATCCTTGTCGATGACGGTTCAACTGATAACAGCGGAAAGATATGCGACGATTTTGCATTAAAGGATTCAAGAATAAAAGTAGTACACAAAGAAAATGCAGGTCCTTCCGTTGCAAGAAACGTAGGGACCTCTGTTTCTAAAGGGGAATATATTACCTTTATAGACAGCGATGATTATGTTGACAGAGATTATTTAAGTATACTTTATAAATCTCTTATTATGGATGAGAGCGGAAAATAAAAAAAGACCGCGGGACGTTTTGTT
>CAZALQ010000362.1:0-1763 GCA_964485605.1 uncultured Oscillospiraceae bacterium | reverse complement strand
AGATATTAAAGTTTCCTTTATTAATGAAGAAAATATGCAAAGTTATAAGCTGTTCCATGATTTAATAGGACTGATTGATACTGATACCTATAAAAAGGAGATTCTTGTTATTGGTGCTGGTGAAGATGGAATCAGTATTCTTAAAACAGCTTTATGGCTTTTTGATAAACAGCAAATGCAGCTTACAATCGATGTTATCGATAAAAATGCATATTCAATAGCGTCCCGCCTTAAGCTCAGCTGCCCTGATATTTTGAATGCTCCCCTAGAATCATATTACAATGGGGTACAAAATAATCATAATGATGTAAAGAAAAATTATGATATTAGATTTTATGAAGTCGATGCTGACTCATACGCTCTCGCTGATACGCTTCTTGGAGATAAGATCAATCCCGATATTATTTTCATAACTATGGGTGATGATGTTCTTTGCCAAAAGACAGGAGAGAGAATACGTCGAATTCAGGCAAAGAAAAACGACAGTTTATCATGTTGTCCCATTGTTATAAGGATCAGGAACGACAAGACATATGAAATGCTTAGCAGCATAAACCAGAATAACGATATAGTATATTTTGGAAACAACAGCGATAAATATAAGAATATTTTTGAAATAAACACCATTCTTGAAGCAATGGCAAGAAAGGTTCACCTTGCATATATGAACAGCGACGATGAAGATATAGATAAAGTGCTTAACGAATCAGGTTACTATTATTTGTCCAATCATGAATCATCTTTAGCTCAAGCGTTATCAATAGAATATAAAGTAAAGCATATATTAAACAGAATCAATAATCAGGGACTTAGCGCAAAGGAAGCTGTTAAGGCATATTTAGATGACAGTATGAATGTTAAAAACCTTTGCGTAATGGAGCATGACAGGTGGAACTGTTATGAAAGATGTGAGGGATGGACAACTCCGACATTGGTCCAAGAAAGAATGATTGCAAAACTGGCAGGAAACGGAAAGACTATTAATAACCCGGATCTACTTTTGCATCCGGCAATTGTTGATAATGATGAACTGTTAAATGCAGAAAAAACAGCGGACGCTATTTTAAAGGAAATCAAAGATGACTTTACGCCTACTGACTACATTAATAAGGATGCATATATTATTAAAAGAATACCAACAATTATTTCCGAGGAATTGATATCATATATCAAAAAAAACAATGAATAATAAAACCCTCTTTGCTGCAATGCAAGCCGCAGTAAAGAGGGTAGCTTTTTATAAAAAGCATTTGAAGATTGATTATTCTATTCTTGATAATACTTCTGCTTTTATTTCTTCGTAAGCTTTCTGTGGATCATCATTGCAAACTACATGTTTAAACAATGGGGAAATCTCAAGATCCATCTTTGCTTTACTCAATCTTCTTTGAATAGAAGCATCGTCTCCGGCATATTTTTCCCTGATGTGCTTTTCAAGATCTTCAAAGGATCTGGGTACCACATAAAAGGCTATGCTGTTTTCTATATTCATTTTGATACTGCCTACACCCTGAGCTTCGACTTCAATTAAAACATTTTTTCCCATGTTAACTAAATGTTCCACCTGAGCCCTAGGAGTTCCGTAATAATAGCCATTAAATTCCGTATATTCCAGAAGTTCAAAATTCTTTACGGAATTAGCAAATGCTTCATGAGAAACAAAGTAATAATCGACGCCGTCAACTTCATTTTCTTTCTGTGGTCTTGTGGTCTCAGAAAGTGAATAAAAGAGCTTTAAATCCTTATCTTAAAGCAGAAGATTC
>CAZALQ010000361.1:0-1775 GCA_964485605.1 uncultured Oscillospiraceae bacterium | reverse complement strand
GCTACTCTGTATACAAAGTAAGTAGTAAGTACCGATACAGGAAGTCCAAAACTGAGTCCCTTTAGTCCATAGATGATACATTCATAATTGCTCATCTTGTTAAAGCCTTTGCTGTCCATACCGACAGACTTCAGCATTGCGTATTCTCTCCTTCTCAGCATGACATTGGTAGAGATAGTATTGAATACATTTGCAAGAGCTATGAGGGAGATGAGTATGATGAAGCCGTATGCAAATACGTTTATTACAGTGACCATCATCCTTGTGCTTTCAAGTTCTTCTGCCTGATCGAAGAGAGTTCTGGTATCAAGGCCCTTTTCAGTAAGCAATGCTCTCATGGAATTGTATACTGCCGTATGATTTGTCGTATTGAATTCCAAATACTTACCGTATGTATAATTAGCGGCTCTGGCTCCCAATATTTTTTCTGCTCTGGATAAAGGCAATATTATCGCTGTATTATTTCCTACCAGATCTGCAACTTCCTTGCCTGCAACTGCACCTATTTTGATATATGTCTTCTCGTAGGCCTCAGCCTGCGGGATCAGTTTTGCAAGGCTCATATCGAGCAGATCCTTGTCTACATAGTCATGAGTCTGCCAGTAGTTACTTGCATAATCTTCAGGCATAAAGCAGGCATATACAGTGCCGTCATCGCCTGTGATCTCTGTCATCCAGCTGTATCCTTCTATTGATCTCAGATCAGAAATACTTGCGGTTACAGGGAACTTATCCTCTTTTATGACAGGAAGCTTTACGGTCTTTTTGCCGTAATACATATATTTGTTTACCAAGAGACCCTTAGGATCTGAATCAGAAATGATCTCCTTTGGATCGACGCCGCTCATTTCGCAGTACTCAGTAAGCTTTTCATCGGTAAGGAACACATAATCAACATTGATGATCTTGTCTCCTTCCTCCATCGGCCCGTAATAGTGATCAAAGATATCGGTGTCAAGGATCTCATCTGTAAGGTCGGTTTCTTTAAATGAAAGCTGACCGTAAGTGTTTGCGACCATATAGCCTTCCTTGACGCCGGGAACTGCAGATAATTCATCTAAAAGCTTCTTTGTTTCCTCAGTACTCCATCCGTACATGGAATACTCTATATCGACCAAGCGATTGTATCCTGTTACGCCTAAGACAGCATTTTTAAGGTAGGTGCAAAAGGATGATGCCGTGATAAAGAGTACGACGCTCATGAAAAGCGAGAGAACTACAGAACGGTAGCGCCTCTTGTTTCTTTTGAAGTTCTTTGAAGCCATCATGCCTTCAAAGCCGAAGAGCTTTTGTGTAAGCTTTGAAGTCTTTACTTCTCTTTTCTTTATATTCACATCTTCTGTCTGTCTTATGGACTCTATGGGAGATATCCTGATAGCCCTTCCTGCAGGCCTTCTTGCGCTGACAAGAGTGGTGATAAGGCATATGACCGCTGCAAGGAGAAGGGCCCAAGGATTAAGGACCAGCTTCATCTGGACAGGAGCAGTATCTGCATACATGCCTCCGTAAAATCCCTTGAAGGAATCCCTAAGAGCATAGAGAGTTATGCCTATGCCAAGGCATCCTACTATCATCCCTATGGGGATACCTATGCCGGCAAGGACCAATGCCTCATAGGTCACTGTCTCCCTTATCTGCTTTTTGGTAGCTCCTACAGACTTTAGTATTCCGAAGAGCTTTGTCCTCTCGCTTACTGAAATAGAGAAGGAGTTGTAAATAAGGGAAATGGAGCCAAAGAAGACCAGAAACATGTGTACAGCTTACTGAAAATGTCA
>CAZALQ010000360.1:0-1778 GCA_964485605.1 uncultured Oscillospiraceae bacterium | reverse complement strand
TGAAGAGAAGGAAGTCATAAAGGAAAAGTTGGAGGAAGGTTCTGAAGAGCTTGATAAGACCTTGGAACATGCATCTAAAGTACTGTCTGATATGACAAACCTCGTATCCTTTGCAGTAACTCCGAGAGAAGATAACAAGATCAAATATATAAACTTCCTTCCTGTGGATGAATCATCTGTTGTACTTATGATAGTCTGCGAAAACGGAAGAGTTAGCAACACAGCCATCAGAGTAAACTGCGAATATACAGAAGAGAACCTTACGCTTATGTCAAAGGTCGCAACACATAATTACAGCGGCAAGAGCGTAGATACCATACTTACCCAGGACATTATGGAAGAGTTTGAAAGAGATCTTCCGCAGCTGGCCGGAATGAGCAGCACCGTAGTTCCCGGCTTTGTAAAGACCCTTGAGAAGATGCTGGATGTAGATCTTTATGTAAACGGTTACAACAAGGTATTTGCTCTTCCTGAGTTTAAGGATGTTGAAAAGGTAAAGGATGTATTCGATATAGTAACCAATAAGGATCAGTTCTCACAGGTCCTTGTCAACAGGGATAACGGTCTGGTTGTTACCATAGGAGATGAGAACTCTCCGGACCTTAAGGATTTCTCCCTTATTACCGCAGACTACCGCGTAAACGGCAAGATGGTAGGAAGGCTTGGGGTCCTTGGACCAAAACGTATGAAATACGACGAAGTAACGTCGGTCATAAAATATATTACGGACAATCTTAATGATACGTTCGAAATAGAAGGAGAAGTAAAGGATGAGTGAAGAGGTAAGACAAAACTGTGAAGAGTCCGAAAATACGGAAGACCTAGCAGAAGAAAAGGATACCTTGGAAGAGGAAAAACCTGAAACTTCAGAAGAACCGAAAGAGGAAGCAAAAGAAGAAGCTCCTACGGCAGAAGAAGTAAAGGTTGAACCTGAAGTCGTGGATTACTACGACAAATGGCTCAGGGTCACTGCAGAATATCAAAATTACAGAACCAGAACCATAAAGGAGAAGGAAGAAATTTATCAAAATGCCAATGCCAAGTTCATTGAAGGACTTTTGGAGGTTATTGATAATTTCGAGAGAGCTATGCAGACAAGGCCGGAAAATGATAAGTTTGCCGACGGCATAGAACTCATATATAAGCAATTCCTTGCGGTGCTCGAAAAGAACCACGTAAAGGAAATTCCCGCAAAGGGAGAAAAATTTGATCCGGTCGTCCATATGGCAGTACAGATGATGCCCGTTGAAGGCATGGAAAGCGATATGGTCGCTGAAGTAGTCAAAAAAGGTTATACATTGAACGATAAGGTGATACGCCCGGCAATGGTGGTTGTATCACAATAATACTTGGGAGGATAAAATAATGGCAAAAGTTATAGGCATAGACCTTGGAACAACAAACAGCTGCGTGGCTGTCCTTGAAGGAGGAGACCCCGTAGTTATTACAAATGCAGAAGGAAATCGTACAACACCTTCTGTAGTAGGATTTACTAAAGGCGGAGAAAGACTTGTAGGTGAAACAGCAAAGCATCAGGCAATTACCAATCCTGACAGAACTATTTCATCCATCAAGAGACATATGGGTTCTGATTACACCGTTTCTATCGACGGAAAGACCTATACACCGCAGGATATTTCAGCAATGATCCTTGCAAAGCTTAAGGCTGATGCAGAAAGCTATCTTGGTCAGAAGGTTACAGAAGCTGTTATCACAGTTCCTGCTTACTTCTCAGACAGCCAGAAGCAGGCAACAAAGGACGCAGGAAAGATCGCAGG
>CAZALQ010000359.1:0-1783 GCA_964485605.1 uncultured Oscillospiraceae bacterium | reverse complement strand
ATGCTGGGAGGGATTGGCGACAGGAGGAGAAGGGGACAACAGAGAATGAGACGGTTGGATGGCATCACCGACTCAATGGACATTCCTCATGCTTTCTGTAAACAACCTTCTTGCTCCTAAGGACGGATCACCTATCAATACACCTACTCAGGACATGATACTCGGTTCTTATTACCTGACACATCCTGGCAGTGAGAACAGGGATACAGCTCTTGAAAAGGGCGACGGCATGGTATTCTGCGATGATGCAGAAATGATGATGGCATACCAGACAGGTAAGGTCGGAACTCATGCAAGAGTAAAGGTATTAAGAAAACTCGATGAAAACGATCCCGGACAGCTTGTTGAATCAACCGTAGGAAGATTTATCTTCAACGAAGGTATTCCCCAAGATCTTGGTTTCGTCGACAGAGAGAAGGATAAGTACGGTCTTGAAATCGACTTCCTCGTAAAGAAGGGTGACCTTACAAATATCATTGCAAAGTGCTTCAAGGCACACGGCAATACAGAAACTGCTGAAATGCTCGACCACATCAAGAGCACCGGATATCACTATTCAACTCAGGCTGCAACAACCATTTCCGTAAGTGACATGATCATGCCTGAAAACAAGCAGGAAATCATAGATGCAGCTCAGGCAGTAGTTGATAAGTATGAAGCCGCATACAGACGCGGACTCATGAGTGATTCCGAAAGATATGAGAAGGTTCTGCAGATTTGGCACAAGGCTACCGATGATGTTGCAGACGCTCTGATGGATGCTCTTCCTCATGATAACAACCTGTTCATCATGGCAGACTCCGGAGCTCGTGGTTCCAAGCAGCAGATCAAGCAGATAGGCGGTATGAGAGGTCTTATGGCCAATGCTACCGGTAAGACCATAGAAGTTCCTATTACAGCAAACTTTAGAGAAGGACTTTCCATCATGGAATACTTCCTTTCCTCTAACGGTGCTCGTAAGGGACTTGCAGATACAGCTCTTCGTACCGCAGACTCAGGTTACCTGACAAGAAGACTTGTAGACGTTTCCCACAACGCAATCATTCGTGAAGAGGACTGCGGAACCAACGAAGGTATCGAAGTAAGGGCCTTTGTTGAAGGAAAGGAAATGATTGAGCCTCTTAAGCTTAGAGTTGTTGGAAGAACCGCTCTTATGGATGTACTTGACCCGGTAACAGGCGAAGTCATCGTAGAAGCAGGAGAAGAAATCTCCGATGCTCAGGCTCAGGCCATCGAAGATGCAGGAGTTGAATCCGTAAGCATCAGGTCAGTCATGACATGCAAATGCGAAACAGGTGTTTGCGCAAAATGCTACGGCAGAAACCTTGCAACAGGAAGACATGTTCATATCGGCGAAGCAGTCGGTATCATCGCAGCTCAGTCCATAGGCGAGCCTGGTACACAGCTCACAATGAGAACATTCCATACAGGCGGTGTTGCCGGAGGTTCATCCGGAGACATTACTCAGGGTCTTCCGAGAGTTGAAGAGCTTTTCGAAGCAAGAAAGCCAAAGGGACTTGCAGAGATCTGCGAAGAAGACGGAACGGTCGTTTCCATCAGCACAAGAGCTGACAACAAGACTGAGATCGTTGTTCGCGGCGAAAGCGAGAGAAAATATGTCGTTCCTTACGGCGCAAGACTTAAGGTTTCCGAAGGAGACCATGTAAACGCAGGTGAAGGAATTACCCAAGGACCGTTAGATTCATGCCCTGGAAGATGGCCCGCAGCCGCTGGGGCATGGGCTGGCCCGCCGGGGTGGTCAGCGTGCCGAACTGGATCAGCC
>CAZALQ010000358.1:0-1784 GCA_964485605.1 uncultured Oscillospiraceae bacterium | reverse complement strand
GTACAGTCAGATGTTAAGCAGCATGCAGAACTTGGATGGATACTTAACTGCAGCACATATATGGGCGAACTTTCCCGTATGACCCAGTATAAACAAAAGAAGCAAAAATCAGAAAACCCCAGCGTAGGGCTCTTTGATTACCCCGTACTTATGGCATCGGATATACTTCTTTATGATACGGATGTAGTTCCCGTGGGCAATGATCAAAAACAGCACATTGAGCTCACAAGAGACATTGCTATAAGGATGAATGGGAAATACGGAAAGGATACCTTCGTAGTACCTGACGGAAGATTTATGAAATCAGGCGCAAGGGTAATGTCCCTTGATGACCCTACATCAAAGATGAGCAAATCAAATCCAAACGAAAAGAGCCGCATTTGTCTTCTCGATGAGCCAGGCAAGGTAAAGAAAGCCATAATGAGCGCGACTACCGATTCCGAGGGTGTTATCCGCTACAGCATAAAAGAAAAGCCGGGTATTTCAAATCTACTTGATATATACAGTGCACTTTCCGGCAAGACAGTTGCAAAGCTTGTTAAGGAGTATGAGGGACACGGATACGGAGATTTAAAGAAGGATCTCGTAGAAGTTGTAAACGGAGCACTTGCGCCAATCCAGGAGAGATACAAAGAAATAAGGAACTCAAAAGAACTGGTTGATTCTCTTAAAGAAGGTGCAGAAAAAGCAGAAGCAATTGCGGAAAAAACCGTAAAGAGAGTCAAGAAAAATTTGGGACTTGGACTATAGAGCAAATGGAGGCCTTGATGGCCTCCATTTTATGTTCAGAATTTATCAATCTATATTTGGTGTTGTCTATGCCTCTTCCGCTTTCTGCATTTCGGCTTTTTGTTCAATAAGAGTCTCTGTATATTCTTCCTTTTTCTTCGATTTCCTTACAAAAGCGATGAGCATGAAGACAAGGATCACATCTATGGCAACAAGGATGAATGGAACAAACACAAGGTTTTCGTTGATTTCCAAGAACTCGGTGCTAAGAGAAAAGTCATAAAGTCCATGCATAAACCAAGAAAGCAGGAAGCCTACCCACTTAAGACCGGGTTTGTTTTTCTTTAATCCTTTTCCGTAATAATATCCTATGAGGTAGCCATATCCTGCATGAGGAAGTGTAAACCCTCTTATGAGGACAGTGGGAATATTTGATCCGATGGAATAGGTGACAGCCTCAAGAAAGCCAAAACCTATGCCTACTATGGACATAAGAACAGTAAGGTCAACCCATGAATATGGATAATCATTTTTCTTAATGACTTTTTTAAAGGTCCAGTATTTTACAGCTTCTTCCGCGAGGGCCAGTACCACTACCGTATAGAGAAATTGGAAAAGAAGCGGATTTATCTCACGGATCTTTAAAACATTCAAAAGGATGTGGCTTGCAGCGGATACGGGTAAAACGAAAAGGACGCTAAGAAAGCCCTGAAGCAGAGTATGATTGCAGAGTTTTTGAGACAATTCGTTTTTATTGATGCGTTTCCTAAGCCATAGATAAAGCAGAACATAAGGAATATAACTGACTAAGCAGGCTAAAATGAATCCAGGCATATGTTTTCTCCTTTAATGGGAAATAGTTTTTTTAATAATAATCCAGATAAAAACGAGAATCAATGAAAAAGAAATACAGTCCCTTCGCATTATATATCAGACCTGACACAGAAATGGATGTGTTTTTCTTGACATAAGGGATTCTCGCAAATATAATAAACACTTGCAGCGAGGTGTGGCTCAGTTTGGCAGAGCGTTGCGTTCGGGACGCAAAGGCCGCT
>CAZALQ010000357.1:1365-1788 GCA_964485605.1 uncultured Oscillospiraceae bacterium | reverse complement strand
AGACGTAAAGAAAGACCTCGAAGGAGAGTCCCTTGAACAGGCAGAAAGCAAAGAGCTCGAAGTCGCAGTAAAAGGACTTGAATCCGAAGATCCCGAAGCCGCAACAGATGAAAACGAAGAATCAGAAGAACCTGTAGATACAGATGAAGAAGACCCTGAACCTACAGATGAATTCGTGCTCCCTGAGGAAGTGGTAGTTGGATATCAGCTGGGTGCGGATATCACTAATACGGTACATATACCTAACACCAGGATATATCTGCATTATGTAGATGAGAATGGGAACAATCTTACTGTCAAAAACGCTAGAGATTGGAGTACGACGACTACAACATCTCCTGCGTTCCTTATTTATGATATAGAAGGATATGAGTATAAAGAAACAAGGCTGAACAACTATACGAATGGCACAGCTATAGCACC
>CAZALQ010000357.1:0-1355 GCA_964485605.1 uncultured Oscillospiraceae bacterium | reverse complement strand
AACAGCAGATGGCAATATGCAGCCAATCTTACTGGTGATTCAGCTGGGTTTACTAATTTCAGCAATAATAACAACACAAACGTATATATCATATATAAGGCTGCACCAACTTACACTTCAGGGGGGACCCCAAAGGTAAAGGAAAACGGCACAGCCAATCCCATAACACCAGTCATACATAAAGGAAGCGTCTCTAATGGAGATGGGACCAACACTATTTCTCTAAGTATAACCAGCGATACCACCCCTCTTGAAGTCGAGAAACTTGCTGATGTTATTGTCATTTTTGATACATCATACAGTATGAACAACAATATGTCAGATTCAGGCACTCGTTTACAAGTTGCGGAAAAATCGTTGAAAACTCTTGCGGATCTTTTGATTGGAGATAACACAGAATTCAAAAATTCCACTGGGAATAAACTGATTAGGATGTCTTTGTTATCTTTTGATGTAAAAGCATCTCTTAAAATAGGCTTTACAGATAATATTACTGACTATAAGGACGCAGTGGATGATCTTGCACTTGGTCACGGTACCAACTGGGAAGATGCATTAGATTATGTCAACACAATGCAAGTTGATCAAGAACGTGCCACATTTGTTATATTTATGACAGATGGTAATCCGTCTTTACGTACTGATAGAGGAAATCTTCTTACTTTAAATGGTTATCCCGATAATATTGCGGATGGCCGTGTAAATGTCGCCAATAACAGTGGGGACTACTGTTCTAATTACAGTACTTATAGAACATATAACTTCTTCGGGTCCTATGATGAAAATGATGCAAGAAACTTCAATACAACTACCGCTAAAGCGAAATCATTAGTTGATCACAACAAACTGTTATATTGCATTGGTATAGGTACTGCTAATGGTGTTAGCCGACTTCAGAGTCTTGCTACTTCAGCATATGGTGGAGATGCAACAGAAGGGGCTGATCATACATTTATTGCTGAAGAAGAAGACCAATTAAAGCAAGCGTTCAATGATATCACTGCATCGATTATTGCACTCCTTGGATGGGGCGATATTGAAATGAAAGACGGTATTACAGATCTTTCTAATACAGTAGAAAAGAGTGCACTTGTCGAAGTTGACGGTAATTTTGAGTACTTTAAAGCACCGGCACCGAAGGCGGGAGATATATACCTTGATGCAAACGGAAATGAATATACCGTTCCGAAAAACTGGAGTGATATGACAAAGGCGGAACGTGCAGCGTTTACTGCCGCGTATACACCTAAAGATTCTGCATTTAAGCCTTGGGAACCGAGTTCAGAAAACTGTGGTTATGCTTCTTATGCAAACGGTTCGGTAGATTGGAATATGGGTCATTCCTTTGTTCCTGA
>CAZALQ010000356.1:0-1791 GCA_964485605.1 uncultured Oscillospiraceae bacterium | reverse complement strand
CCATAATGTAACGTAATATAAATTTTCCTAACTACATTATATACCGATACAACTGCAGAAAACACGTTTCATATTAAGTCCTTCTCTAAAATATACTTTACATATCTAAGATTTCCGTAACATTCAATCTCTATAATGGAGATTGTTACCTAAAGGAAGGGACACATCCCATAGCCAATAATACTGATTTGTAGTAAACCAATGTATTTTTCGTTATCACCTCCATTCTTGCAGTGTCCCTATAATAAATATACCATTCGCTGAAACCTAATTACAGTGAATAGTATGCATCAAACAAGTCCTATCATGACTAGCTACATTTGTCAGAGATACCGATTAAAGTTTCACAATATAGTCTATCTTTCTACGATTGGATACAAAAAAACGAGAACTACAACCTTGGATTGTAGTTCTCGTAGCAAATTGCTCAAATCATCATCTTTATTCTTTCTTGAGAAGATCTCTGATTTCCGTGAGAAGCTTGATGTCCTCTGAAGGTTCTGCAGGAGCTTCCTCCACTGCAGCTTCTTCTTCCTTCTTTTTGAGACTTTCTGCTGCAGCTCTCATCTTGTTCATAGCCTTTACGACCAGGAAAATGACGAATGCAACAATCAGAAAGTTGACAACAGCCTGAATGAAGGCTCCGTAGTTAAGCGTTACAGCTTCTGCTTCTTCTGTTGCTGCCTTTAAAACTACCTTAAGGTCGGAGAAGTTAAGTCCTCCAACAAGGAGTCCGACAAGAGGCATGATAACATCGTTAACAAGAGATGTAACGATTGCTGTGAAGGCGCTGCCGGTTACAAGACCTACGGCCATGTCCATGACGTTGCCTTTGGAAATAAACTCTTTAAATTCCTTAAACATTGTATAAGTCCTCCGTTAAAATATATAAACTATAATTATTATCAATAGAATGTAGCGACCGGATCTTCAGGCTCGTTTGCAGGCATAAGTGCCTTAATGGTCAATACCGGACCCGGCTTTGTTCCGTAGGCAGGGCTCTTTTTCTTGTGAATTACACCTGTAACTCTTACCCACATTCCGCCATCAGGTTTCTTGCCGCTTCCTTCGCAGGCAAGTCCCGCCATGCGTATATCCTCGACACAGCAAGTCATTATCTGTCTTCCAACAACGAAGACTCCTTCGGGAAGTCTTTCTGAATTGCCTGTAAGGGCTACAAACTGAACGGTCTTTCCTTCATAGTCGGGCATCTCTTCTGAAAGGTCTCTATAGAAGAGAGCAAAGTCTTGGTCTTCGACTTTTATGACAGGAGCTTCCTTATCAAAGGGAAGCGGATCTTCTATATCGTCTACTTCAGCTTCGCCGCCTATGCGCTCATACACTATGTCTGTACGCCTTGATACTCCCCTTACGATTTTATGAAGCTCCATCTTATCGATGGAATCATCGTATCTGTTAAATACTACGCAATCGCAGGATTTAAGCTTATCGTAGGTAAAGTTCCTCATATTCGCGTTATATGAAAGGTAGGTGCCCGCTTCTGCAAAGGAAAACTCCTGATAAACTACCCAGTTTTCCGGCATGGCAGCAAACAAAGGATCCAGCATCCACATGCCGTTGTATTCGACCATGACCCTCTCAGCGCGGTATTTCTTTACTAGGTTTGCGAGATTAACGGGATTGATGAGCTTTTGATCATCTATGTATTCGAAAAATACATTGTTGCCTGAAAAACTTTCAGGATGGTACTCTTCCATTCCCTCTTCGCAAACAAGCACAAGAGTTCTTTCGCCTGCATTAAAGCGAGGATCCTCAAGGGTGCCTTGTATA
>CAZALQ010000355.1:0-1791 GCA_964485605.1 uncultured Oscillospiraceae bacterium | reverse complement strand
GTAATGCACAAGACGAGTTGATGATTAACTCGCCTTCCAAGGTTTTCCGTGATAAGGTCGGCAAGTGGATTCCTCTGGGAATTGCTGAAGGCATTGAAGACAATATGTACGCTGTGGACGATGCTCTTTCTGCTCTGGACATGGGTTATTCTTCAAGCGCAGAAGCCGGGATTTCAGGGTATCGTAATAGGGATGATGAAATAGTCGCATTGCTGAGAGTGATTGCTGAGCAGGGTCTGAGTGTGACATTGGAAGGTGATGCAGCGAAGATGTTCCGAGCTGTGAAATCTGAAGATAAGAAGTTCAAGGACCGGACCGGATCGAGCCGGTTTGTATACGGATAATGAGGTGAAAAGATGAGTGAACAAACTACCCCAAGTACAATCATGTTTAAGATTGGCAACACCGATTATTCGACATACGTGATCAAAAGAAAACACAAGGTAAATGATACGAAAGAGATCAATACCTGGACTGATGCAAATCATAAAACACATAGTGATCTGATACGGACAAGAGCGACAGGGAGCATAACTCTGTCGTTCTTTTCTGCAACTGACTATAACAATTTCGTTTCCGTAGTGAATTCTGCTCAGGGAAATGACGGAAAGTTTGCTGTAACAGTTTATGTGAATAACAGGAATACAAGCGTAACAATGAATGCTTTTCTCACCTTCTCTGTAAAGACAGCATTCCAGAGCAGTGACTATGGCGGGGAACCGGCAATGTTCCAAGTTGATATCAAACTGGAGGAAGAATAGTATGCTGAACGTACCTAGTGCAGTACAGACATTATTCAAAACTGACGGTGTACCGAAGATGTTCAGAGTGCATTTTCCGAACAATGAACGTGCAGACATAACGAATGAGAGCATTGTCAAAGGTAGTGTGAAATTCACCGAAAGTGTATGCTCGAAAGATGTACTTCAGTTCGGTCTGGCAGAGGCTTCGCAGATAGAGTTTGAGTGCGTTGGAGTAGAGAACATCTACGGATATACGATACAGTGTGCGATAGAAATCGAAGTCGGAGAAGCAGACGGAGAGGATACAGATGACACGTTGTCTTGGCTTACACCGCAGTACGTTGAATACAGTGGGAAGAAGTATTACAGGATTCCGTATGGCGAATTCATCGTGGAGAGTTGTCCTAGAAAACAAGGAGCGATGAAGCACAGGAGGGTGCAGGGTGTTGGCAAGGAATTCTCTGCCGATGGCTTCAATGAAATGTTTGGAAGAGTAACTCCGTTTACATCAATAACAATGAAAGGGCAGATGTTAGAAGTTTTAGCCGATTCTACTGAATATGAAGAACAGGAGATAAGCATAAGACCAAGCCCTGTAGCCTATGAGATGGCTGCCGTCCCGTTTTACAATAGTTCTGGGAATAGAATAAATATTCTGCTTTTTTCTGGGTCAGGGGCAAACAGGACTTATATTGTAGATTCTTATGATCTTGGTGGAGTTAAAGCAAAAGTTAACTACGAAACAGATTTAGAGGCAAACGAAGCAATAGGAAACGCAGTTGCAACTGCACTATCAAGTGCAGGATACGACCTAAGATACAATTCAAACAAGCAAAAAATATATGATTCGAATTTATCCGCATTGAAGAAAAAAGCACCTTTTCTTTTTCATCCGTCTTGCATGATTCGCTATTTAGTTAATGACAATAGCGGAAATGAGTGCCGATATTGGATAGATAATGGTTGGGATGTAGAAAGCGGGGAAGAATTCTATACTTTAACTTCGAATTCATTACAGGCAATGTATACAAACAGAAAGAATATGAAG
>CAZALQ010000354.1:639-1795 GCA_964485605.1 uncultured Oscillospiraceae bacterium | reverse complement strand
CAAAAATCCGTTATCGCAATGTCCGAAATAACTACCAGCCGCGTCGGTTGCTTTGCAACCTCCTCGCAATGACGGAAAACGGATTGCCATGAACCCGCCAAAATGGCAGTTTCGTTCAATGACGGAAAGCGGATTGACAATACGAGAACTCATTTGCGTTCTCGTTTTGCACAGACATCTCTGTTTTTTATCCTATTCTGTCCAATTTGCGGTGCTGAATTGTGCAATAAGTGCCGTAACATCAGCTTCGACATCAGCCTTAAATACTGCTGAAACATCGGCATAACCATTACCAGAAAGCCAGCCTGCAACATTTGATGCAAGAGTAGATATATCAGCATTTGTCAAATAGTAATCATCAGAAGAATTTATTGTTTCTATTGCGTTATCTTAAATATAAACTCCGCTAAAGTTATAATCTATTCTGTCCATATATCTGTTAAAGTTTGCTTTTGTTACAGTATCGGTAATAAGAATATCTCCGTTAAACAGAGTTGCCTCTGTTCCGTCATAGGTATAATTTGATTTAACATCAAACATAACTCTAAGATTTGCTTTTTCCCCATCGGTTTCTCCGTTTGTATTTTTTATAAACAGATTGTCCGTACCGCTCTTATCATTGATATATGTGATTTGGTCAATATATGCGTGGTAATCATCATTACTTGCAGCAGAAGAATTTATCAGATTCTTATTTGACTGAGCAAATACAGAGTGGTGATTTCCGCCAACAAGTCTGATGTTATCAACAGTGTTGGGGTTAGTATCTTTGCCGAGTGTAGCATGATTTATATTTGTATAAATATCACTGTAACCTGATGCAACAATATAGTCACTGCCGCCTCCGGCATTTATGCCCTGGGTGTTTTCTCCTGCAACTATGTAGTTATTATTATTGTCTGCGTCATAATTAAAATCATTTGTTTCGGTATAGTCCATTTCTCCGCCTTGATAATATATTAGATTAGTAAAAATTCCACCGCTTCTATTATTCATAGTTGATACATACATATCTGCAAGAGCTTCGTTACCTGCTTTATAATAATCTTTAAATGTTACGGAGTTGTCATCTCCATATCTTACAACGAGGTCATCACTTGCACCATTTCTTGTGAAGGCGAGTTCTCTGCCGTTGTAACCATAGAAATAAACGCTA
>CAZALQ010000354.1:0-629 GCA_964485605.1 uncultured Oscillospiraceae bacterium | reverse complement strand
ATACGGAATTAAGTACTCCTGATGAAGTATAAACAGTATCATTACCATTACCTAAAAAAATATATTTTCTGCAATATTCACCCGCATAAACGGTGTCGTTGCCTGCAACCGTATAAATATAGTTAGCACCGGTATTGTTTTTTAATTGATCTCCGTTGTAGTTTGAACCGTAGATAATATCATCACCATAACCGCTAACAATATAATTTCCGAAATAATAGTCTGAAGCGTAAATTACGTCGTTACCGCCATTGCCATATATTGATTGATACGATGAATTGACAGCAATAAGAAAATCATCCCCTGACGTACCCGTTTTATTTCCAAAGGTCGAAACAAAAGGTTTATAAAGATTAAGTAGAGCTTGCTTTTGTTCATCTGTTGCATTTGTAATGGCATCAGATGTAGAAGCAAAACCGTTTTTATAAAGCCAGTTTGCAACAGTTTGTCCGATAGCGGAAATTACCATCGGAGAGAAAATATCTTTTGTATCGTCAATATTTCTGATATGTTCTATTTTTCCGTATGTAAAGTAATTTTCAATTTTTACGCCGTTTGAAGTCGTTGCATTATCAAAAGTATAGTTTCTGTCTTTATTTATATAAAGGTCGTTACCTGTTGTGTAGCCA
>CAZALQ010000353.1:0-1796 GCA_964485605.1 uncultured Oscillospiraceae bacterium | reverse complement strand
AACCCCATTCTGCAAATGGTACGCAAGGAACAGGATCAGTCTTTCCAACGATATTGTATATATTTTCGTAACGGGCAAAATTCTTATCCTTTACATATCTTGGAGTTGCAAAGGTATATGCATATACAGAATCTTGGTCAAAATATTTTGAATCTGTAAGCATGGATGCAGTAAGACTTGAAACAGCAGCTGCACGGCTGAATCCTGAAAGCCATATCTTATACGGGCCTTCGAGATGAAGGTTTGCTATATATCCGAAAATTCTGTCATATACAAGATTTGCAGAACGCTGAAATCCGTCATGAACTTTACCGGTGCCAATAGAGAAGTTGGATTCCCATTCATCTGCATACTTTTGACCGCAGACTCCGACTGCGATCAATTCAAAATCACCATTTTCAGGATCTTCGATCTTTTGATGACCCATCATAGTGGAAATTGAATACATATAAGGATTTTTATCATAATCATCGCTTCTTAGGTCTTTAAAATCTGCAGCTGTGAGGAAGTTGCTCAGATTCATATCCGGGCTCGTAATGCCGTCTAAATGATCTTTATCAGGTCTAAATGATGCCAAAGCAAGTCCCATCGATAATTTTGCAAGATCATGGTTATAGACCCTTGATGATGTTTTGAACCAATCCGGATTATATAGGACATCAATGGAATAATTATCATCGGCAGTTACTGAATAATATGCGGAAGTAATAATTTTGCCATCGCTGATTTCTCTTGTTTCATAAGTTACAGCATGGATAGGTACCATGCTGAACATCATTAAACAAACAAGAAATAAAGATAATATTGTAATACGTATATTCTTTTTCATAGTTTCAATATTGTATAATATAATTAATGCACAATAGATTTTAAAATTAAAGCATATTTAATAAAAAAATATACATTTGTTTATTTGTGTCTAAGTTTTTCTATAGTTTCTAAATATATATCCGGAGGCTCTGATGTAAATTCCATGTATTGTCCCGTAACAGGATGAATAAAACCAAGTATACCTGCATGGAGCATCTGCCCTTCTGTTTTATATGGCTGTTTCTTTACATTGCCATATACTTCATCACCGAGAAGAGGATGATTAATACTTGCTAAATGCACCCTTATCTGGTGTGTTCTGCCTGTTTCAAGCCTTGTATCAATCTCAGTAAATCCATTGAACCTTTCTCTTACTTTCCAATGAGTGACTGCCCTTTTGCCGTCCTCTACTATGGCCATTTTCAGCCTGTTTTTAGGATCCCTTCCCAAAGGAGCATCCACAGTACCGCTGTTTTCATCGAATCCGAAATATACTACAGCTCGGTATACCCTTGTTATGGAATGCTCTGCAAATTGAGATTGCAGCCCTTTATATGCTTCATCTGATTTTGCGCATACAAGAAGACCTGATGTATCCTTATCTATTCTATGGACTATTCCAGGCCTTTCTGTGCCGTTTATAACTGAAAGCTTGCCGCAGTGATATAAAAGAGCATTAACAAGAGTGCCGTTTAAATTTCCTGCTGCCGGGTGGACAACCATACCCTTTGGTTTATTGACGACAATGATATGATCATCTTCAAATACGATATCCAAAGGAATATCCTCAGGCTGAGCATCGCAGGGAACAGGTTCAGGCATTAAAACATATACATTATCATTTTCGCATAATATATAGTTCTTTTTTACAGGCTTACCGTTAAGAAGAACATTGCCGTTTGCGATAAGCTTTTGAATAAAACTTCTTGAACTGCCCTCTAAAAGCAAAGAAAGTACGCTGTCGATTCTCTCTCCTGCGTACTCTC
>CAZALQ010000352.1:0-1797 GCA_964485605.1 uncultured Oscillospiraceae bacterium | reverse complement strand
AAAACTTCGCCACAGTATCAGATGTTTTGTGAGAAAATGCCTGAGGATATGGAAGAACTCCAAAAAATTTATATGAATGATAGTCAGATTCAGGAAAAGAAAGAAAATCTGGGAAAAGTGATATGTGCGTTATCTCCATCTGCATGTTTTCATGTATATGAAAGGTATAGAAATATCAATTTAAATGAACCTAAATCAGTAACTTTACTCCAGAATGTTTTTAGAAATGAAGGAAGATTTGGTTGGAAAGAATTTGGAAGATTGAAAGATTACCATGTAAGAGAGGTAGTATTTATCGGAGATGTGACTTATGTAGAGCAGGCAAGAAAAAAAATAATGGAAATGACAAAGTGTTTTATGAAAAAAATTAAGTTAAGTGGAAGGATAGTGAGATCTAGTGACTGCTTTATGATTCCTCAGATGCAAAAATATAAACTGATACAGCTTAAAAGAAAATCGAAATATGAGGTATGTCTGGAATATAGAAAAGAAAATAGGATGGAAGAGATGGCAGCAGGTTCTTTTAATTTTCATGGAAATACATTTACATATCCGTTTCATATAAAAGTGGAGGGTAAAAAACAGGAAACAGATGATACAGTAACAGGATGTGTAGGCTTTGGAATTGAAAGATGGGTACTGTGTTTTTTGAGTCGGTATGGTGAATGTGAAAAGAATTGGCCGGAAGAAGTGAGAAAGGAAATATATGAAGAAGTGTTATAACAAAAATGAAATTGAGAAGATTGTAATTGAAATTTGTGAGAAATTAAGTGATAAAACTCAAACTTTGGATGGCAGGAATATATTTACTACAGATACAGTTTTAGATATAGAAAATGGGATTGATTCGCTGACACTAATGAATATTTTTATTGAGATTGAACAGAGATTTTGAATTGATTTTGACGGTAGTGTGATTGAAAAACTGATTGAGGTTAAGACAGTTGGAAATCTGACAGATTGTATTGAAGAGTGCATCGGCTGGCAGATCGCATGAAAAACAAAGTTAGGATATGGGTAAATATGAGAAAATTAAACAATGAGATAATTATATATGATATTAAAAAAAGTGTATCAAAATATCAATGGAAAGAACTGAATTGTTTTTATCGTGTGTTTGCCTTAGCGTTAGGTTCAATGGATGAGAAATATTTTGAGGCTTTTGTAATACTTGTATCCTTATATCTTATATATATTGCAGATGAAAATAGCAACCTCAGTTTCAATGCAGATGATGATATTATCAGGTATTATAATGCTGAGCTGAAAGAAATCTTTGGAACAGAAATAATACAAAAAGACTATTCTTCCTATCGGAATTTTAAGAAAAGACTACATCAATCAATAGCAGATAATGGTGCAGTAATCGTTCCATGCGATCTTTATTACCTGCCATATAGCAAAACATATCTAGAGCAGCACAGAAGACATTATTTATTGATAAAAGGAATCAATGCAGAGAAAAATATTGTATATATTCTTGATAATATGCACAAAGATCTAGGTTCCAGCACAGAATATAGCGATTTTATCATTGATATAGACATAGTCTATCGTATGAACAGATATTTCTGTAAAGTATTTGATAATTCAGGAAGATATTTTTTTTGGACTATATTGCTAAAAAAACATGTAAAACTGAATGATGTTTTTTGCGAATATTCCGGTAAGGTGTATGAAAAACTTAGCAGGCAGAGCAGAGATGAGGATTTAAATAACTATTATGATTAACTGACATTATTTTAAGCGTAAATTCCAATTCCCTAAACATGTCAGGACTATTAAGCATCAGATTAT
>CAZALQ010000351.1:0-1801 GCA_964485605.1 uncultured Oscillospiraceae bacterium | reverse complement strand
AACAGTCGCTGGTTTAGCATTGCGTGCAACGGTAAGCAGCCTCTATGTTGGCCCTTCGGGCTTTTGGGAGAGCGGGGTCTCCGTAATTGTGCGGCCAGCATGGTCGAGCTGGTTGATGGCGAACTACACCTTAAGGAGTCAGATGTGGCCCTTTATGACCGAGCTCGCTGTGTGGATTGGTATGCCAGCTACTAGCTGCCTTGGCGTGCACGCCGACGCGCGTGCGATGTTGGAGGCGTTGTGCTGTAATTGACACCTTGCTGGATGTTGACGAGGGAGCGTGATGGTCGAGGGGTTTGCGCCGAGGCGCGTGGTCGTCACCGGCGGGTGCGTGTCTGACGTAGCCTAGAAGTCCCCAACATCACAAAACGGAATTCCCCACGCTCACGCGGGGAATTCCCCGCTCTCACGAAGGTGCGGCATGCCCGTCGCCCGAGACGTCGTAGCTTCCTTGGCAAGGGTGTCCAAGCTCTTGCATCGGAAGGACGACAGAAAGGATGGCTCTAGACATGCCGCACATCGATGATATACGCAGGCTGTGGTCGGAGGGGCGGGACGTCACCGAGATCGCCCGCGTGACCGGCCACGACAGGAAGACGGTGAGGAAGTACCTGCAGGTGGAGGACTTCTCGCCCGAGGCTCCGGCCCCGAAGGCCAAGGGCCCGTCGAAGCTCGACCCGTTCAAGGGCTACATCGACCGCACGCTCGAGGCCGACCTGCACGAGTGGCGCAAGCAGCGCCACACGGCCACCAGGATCTACGACGAGATCCTCGAGATGGGCTACGAGGGGAAGTACTCGCTCGTGCAGTGCTACGTGAGGGAGCGCAAGAGGGCCATGCGCCAGGCGTCGTCGGCGTTCCTCGACCTCGTCTGGGCGCCCGGCACCGCGCAGTGCGACTTCGGCGAGGCGGACTTCTGGTGGCGCGGGAGCAAGGCGCGCCTCTACAACCTGGTGCTCTCGTTCCCGCAGTCCAACATGGGCTGGTTCCAGGTCTTCGGCGGCACCACCGCCGAGTGCGTGTGCGAGGGCCTCATGGCCATATTCCTCCACATAGGAGGGGTTCCCCACCGCATCGTGTTCGACAACGCGACCGGGATCGGCAGGAGGGCCGCCGGCGAGGTGCGCGAGAGCTCGCTGTTCCGCCGCTTCAGGCTGCACTTCGGCTTCGAGGCGACCTTCTGCAACCCGCGCGCCGGCCACGAGAAGGGCTCCGTCGAGTCCAAGGTGGGCTTCGTCCGCCGCAACGCGTTCGTGCCCGTGCCGACGGTGGGCGACCTCGCCGAGTACAACGAGTCGCTGATGGCCGTGGCGGACTCGTGGGCGCCGCGCAGGCACTACAGGCGCGACGCCACCTGGGGCGAGCTCTTCGAGGCGGACCGCGCCGCGCTCGTGGCCCTGCCGGCCAGGCCCTTCTCGGCGACGAGGTGGCTCACGCTCGGCACGGACAAGTGGGGCGAGGTGACGCTCGACGGCGGGCACCGCTACCTCGCGTCGGCCGGCCTGCCGCTCACCGACGTGCACGTCGGGCTCGGCGCGCTCGCCGTCACGTTCGTCGACCCGTCCACCGGCGAGGCGTGCGCGACCTACGACCGCGAGTTCGGCACGGCGCCCACCACCAGCTCCGACCCGGTGGCGACGCTGTCGCTGCTGAGGTCGCGCCCCGGCGCCTGGCGCGAGAGCGACGTGCGCACCAAGCTGCCCGGCGAGGTCGTCGGCTACCTCGACGCGCTTCCCAGGGCGGACCTCCGCGCGAAGCTCGCGGCCCTGCACGACGCGAGCGCCGCGGAGGGCTTCGACGC
>CAZALQ010000350.1:0-1817 GCA_964485605.1 uncultured Oscillospiraceae bacterium | reverse complement strand
AAATCGAGTAGGGGGAAATTAATCCCCCTCTCACACCACCGAACGTGCCGTTCGGCATACGGCGGTTCAATTCA
Organism: uncultured Oscillospiraceae bacterium; assembly: GCA_964485605.1. Lineage (GTDB taxonomy): Bacteria > Bacillota > Clostridia > Peptostreptococcales > Anaerovoracaceae > RUG13409. Next base: position 1,743 of record CAZALQ010000350.1, on the reverse strand, counting down.
AATAATAATCCAGACAGCTGACAAGTCCTCGCTTTGCGAGGATTTGTTTTGATATGTGGCGAAGTCCTGCTGTTTTGGCAACAGCCTGGTAATGGTTGCCAAATCCTGCAGATTGACGGGCCATCCACTCGGGTGCTCCAAGCTTCTTTAGGCCCCATTTCCTCTTTTCTCTGGTCTTCCACTGCTTCCAGATAACGATGCGAAGCCTTGTACGCAGATGTTCATCTATCTTCCTCAGCTTCTCCTTCATCTTTCCTATCTTGAAGTAGTTTATCCACCCTCTGATGACCCAATTCAGTCGTTGTATTCGCTCGTCCATATTCACAGGCCACGACCGACTGGTAAGCTTCTTCAGTTTCCGCACGAAACTCTTTATGGAGTCTTTATGCGGCCTTGCTTCCCATTTCCCATCCATCTTTACAAAACCAAATCCAAGGTACTTTAGTCCCATTGGTTTTGTGACTTTGGTCTTTGTCATGTTGACTTTAAGTCCGAGTTTCCTCTCTATCCATCCTGTAATGCTGTGCATGACCCTGTTCGCAGCGGCACTGCTACCTACAGCTATGACACAGTCATCTGCATACCTCACAAAGTGCAAGCCTCTAGCTTCAAGTTCCTTGTCGAGTTCATTTAGCATGATGTTCGACAAAAGCGGCGACAAGTTTCCTCCTTGTGGCGTCCCGAGCTTCGTTTCCTCGTACTTCCCCTTTACCATTACTCCTGCCTTTAGATACTTTGCAATGAGCGATTCGGTATCTGGGTCATCGATGGACTTATGGACTAGAGTCATCAGTTTGTCTTGGGGAACATTGTCAAAGAACTTCTCAAGGTCGATGTCCACGATATACGTGTACCCGTCATTGAGATATTCAAGCAGTTTGATGACTGCCTGCTGTGCTCTTCGTCCCGGTCTGAAGCCATAGCTATACTCACTGAAGTGTGGGTCTACTATTGGACTTACTACCTGCACGATTGCCTGTTCGATGATCCTGTCTACCACCGTTGGTATCCCAAGTTTCCGCATTCCTCCGCTTGGCTTTGGTATTTCTACTCTTAGCACCGGCTGAGGCTTGTACTTCCTGTTTCGGATACGTTCTCTGATGTCTGGCCAGTTTTCTTTGAGATATTCATCGATATCCTCGATTTCTATCCCATCCACGCCGCCTGCGCCCTTATTGGCTTTCACCTTTTTGTACGCTTGCTGCATGTTTTCTCTGGACAGTATCTTTTCCATCAGCTGCATGTAGATTGTCTCCTTTCCTTTCTTTGCTTTCATGCATATTAGCCCTACCTCCTATGAAGGTATCGCCCCGTTACGTCGTTGCTCCTCCTTCTCGTCGGGTCTATGCACTTACATACCAAAGTCCATTTGACTTTGAATTGTTCAGTCCTTCCCGCATGTAGCGGTACTATGACCTCTGCTGACTTCTTGCAGTTCGCTTTTCTACGGCCATTGCCGTCTGCAAGACCTCACGGGATAAGTCATCAATCTTTCCTCGTCTACCTGCCGGATTTACCTGCATGGGTTACGGCCACCGTTTTGGACTTCGTGACGTTTTGCCCACTTATCCGCCATACAGGCCTTAGTATCCGATTTCTGTTCGTCAGGCTACGATTTCGCTATTGCTTCTTCTCGCCCATACCTCGCGGTATGAACCTTGCAAGTCGCTTTTGGGTTCGCTGGTGGCTACGCCCCTTGTGGACTCTCACCACAGATTGACGGCATGCCCGTCATACAAAACA
>CAZALQ010000349.1:0-1821 GCA_964485605.1 uncultured Oscillospiraceae bacterium | reverse complement strand
GGACGATATATATTCGATTATTAGAGATAGGTCAATATATAAGTTTTCGGATTATGTTTGCAAGCCGGTAAAAACTAAGATATAATTCTTAGGTTAAAAAATATATGTCAATATGAAAGGAATAAAAATGAAGATTTTAGTTGTTAACTGCGGAAGTTCTTCACTCAAGTATCAGCTTATCAACATGGATAACGATGAAGTTCTTTGCAAAGGACTTGTTGAAAGAATCGGCATGGAAAATGCAGTTCTTACACATCAGAAACCGGGCATGGATAAGTTTATCGTAGAACAGCCTATGGAAACTCATACAACAGCTATTCAGCTCGTTCTCGATGCGCTTGTTGATCCTGAACACGGAGTAGTATCCAGCATGAGCGAAATCGGTGCTGTAGGCCACAGAGTACTCCACGGCGGAGAAAAGTTCACAGAAAGCTGCCTTGTTGATGAAGCATGCAAAGAAGCTATCAGGGAGTGCATTCCTTTAGGACCTCTTCACAATCCTGCAAACCTCATGGGTATAGAAGCTTGCGAAAAGCTTATGCCCGGAACACCGCAGGTAGCAGTATTTGATACATCCAACGGTATGGCAATGCCTCCACAGAGCTATATATATCCACTCCCATATGAGTATTATGAAAAGTATTCCGTAAGACGTTATGGCTTCCACGGAACATCTCACAGATATATCGCTATGAGAGCTGCAGCAATGCTCGGAAAGAAACTTGAAGATACAACTATTATTTCCTGCCACCTTGGTAACGGAGCTTCTGTATCTGCAATTAAGAATGGAAAATGCTACGACACATCCATGGGTCTTACACCGCTTGAAGGACTTGAAATGGGTACAAGATGCGGAATCATAGATCCTGCTATCATTCCTTTCATCGCAGAAAAAGAAGGACTTTCCCTTAAGGAAATGGATACTATCATGAATAAGAAATCAGGTCTTCTTGGTGTATCCGGTGTATCTTCCGACTCAAGAGATGTTGAGAACGCAGCAAATGAAGGAAATGCAAGAGCTAAGCTCGCACTTGATATTTTCCAGCAGAGAGTAAAGTTCTATATCGGCGCTTACATGGCAGAGATGAACGGTGCTGACGCAGTTGTTTTCACGGCAGGTATCGGAGAAAACAGCATCACATCCAGAGAAGGTATTTGCAAAGATATGGAATTCCTCGGAATCAAACTCGATCCTGAAAAGAACAATGTTCGCGGAAAAGAGTGCGTCATCAGCGCTGATGATTCAAAGGTAAAAGTTCTTCTTATCCCGACAAATGAAGAGCTTATGATCGCAAAGGATACACTTGCTCTCGTAACAAAATAACGAATTGCTTAGATATGTTTTTCTTATTGTTTATATTAGGATTGATTCCCTTTGGAATCGGATACGGACTTACATATTTACCTTCAATGTCTGAAGGGTTTTTGGCGTATGTAACTGCAGTACTGTTTCTTTGCATATGGTTCGCAGTTACTATGCTGGCAAAATTGTTATGTAAAAAAACTTTTAAAACTGTAGGGAACTTAAATTTTCCCGGTTTTATAGTTTTGCTTCTGGTATCCATACAGGTTTACTTCAACGAAAAATTCTGGGATAACATCGTAGGACTATGGACCGGATATTTCTTTGAACCGGTGCTTGTATTTGGCAAACTGATAGCCCAAACTGTTTCAAAGGAATATTACTTATTATTATCATATGTGTTTGCATATGTATTGATGCTGCTTGTATCCCTTATTGCGTCTGTATGCACAAAGGTAAAGAAAAAAGTCCATACCTGACACGGATCAGGGCTAGAAGAACTTGCAAGGAGATCAGAA
>CAZALQ010000348.1:392-1830 GCA_964485605.1 uncultured Oscillospiraceae bacterium | reverse complement strand
CTCAAGATAACGGATTCTCATCTCAGCTCCAAAGGCATTCCAGGAATTCGTTTCTTCCGTACCGATGACGATAAAGCCCCAGGAGGCATAGTGCTTTGCAACCGTAGGATACTTGGATAATGGTGTTCCGCTTCCATTACAGATGACGATAACGGGATATTTCTTATCTGTTTCTGGTAATTCCGAAGGATAATAGATCCAGAACTTTCCGAAATCCAAGAGTGTTCCTTCTTCTTTTACAGATGCTTCATACGGGCCGTTAGCCATGTACTTCGCTTCGATCTCGCCACCTATTTTCGTCTTTATCTGATAATCCGTAGGAACGGCAGGCCTGTTTCCCATATATTTCAGGACTGCGAATACTGCAATAATTACTACGATCAGAATAATTCCCAATACTTTCAACACTTTCTTCATCCGTTTATCTTCATTATAGTCGTGTTGACTCTTCTATCCATCTATGATACATTTGTTACGTTACATATGTTACTTCATTTCGAAATTGACTTAAATATTCCTGAGGATAATGTTACTTATAATAGGAGAGTGTTTCTTGGGAGTTCAGTTATATTTAGGATTACAGAAACAGGGAGATTGTTACATGGCAGAAACATTATCATACGCAAAGACAGAGCTGACAAAAGCATTGTTATTACTGCTTGAAAAGAAAAAACTGAACGAGATCACCATCAGTGAACTCTGCAGTAAAGCAAGTTTAAGCAGACTATCCTTCTACCGCAATTATGATTCGATGGAAGAGATCATCAGGGAGCATCTTTCCGGAATTACAGACTCCTTTTTAGCCTCATCATCCGCAAATTTCCGCAGTACGCCAAGAGAAGAATTCATTACACTATTGTTTGAGCATATGTACAGCATTAAAGAACTGGTATCTCTTCTTATCGGCAACAATCTCTCTTATCTTTTGAAAGAAGAATTCGATGCTGCCTTTATGAGAAGTGTTGATATCTACAACGATCCTTACCGATGCTATGTGGCATCAGGAGCTTACTTCAACCTTTTCTATTACTGGTTTACCAACGGATGCAAAGAAAAACCGTCCGAGGTATCTAGGATGCTGGACGGATTTCTTGTATGAGAATTCGATCACATTGACATTAGTCAGCATTTCTATTCCCTAAAATCGATCATCCATCATCTTTGGGAATAGAAAAACTATCCAATAATGAATACAACTGTTTTAAATTATCTATATACTTCCCTTCGATGACCTACAGATAAAATCAAAATGACGACTTCATTATCATGGATCTCGCAGATGATCCTGTAGTCGCCTACCCGGTATCGCCAGGCTCCTGCCTTGTCTGCTGTCAGAGCCTTTCCAAGACTTCTTGGATTTTCACAGCCTTCCAGATTCTTCCGGATCCAGCCAAGGATGAGCGAAGATACATGTCTGTCCATCTTCTTCAGCTGCTTT
>CAZALQ010000348.1:0-382 GCA_964485605.1 uncultured Oscillospiraceae bacterium | reverse complement strand
ATTATACATCATGATCATATTGCGGATTCTTCAGCTGCTTTCTTGCCTGGTCGGACAATATGACACGGAACATCTACAGACCAAGCTCCTTTTCAACTTCATCAAGAGTATAGGTCTTTGGATTTTTCTTATATGCTTCGACTGCTTTATTGTATGCGGCCAGGTCTATCTCGTCTTCGATCTTTTCGATCACTGCCTGACGGATCAGATCGGATACACTCATGTTATTGATCTTTGCATAATCTTTGATCAGTTTGGTATCCTCTTCAGAAAGTCTCAATGATATGGTCATAAAGAAAACCTCCTTGTGTATTACATTGTATTACATAAGGAGGCTTATGTCAATCTGGTGCCTTAGGGGGGATTGTTGCTAAATTTCCCC
>CAZALQ010000347.1:0-1831 GCA_964485605.1 uncultured Oscillospiraceae bacterium | reverse complement strand
ATGACATTCACGTTCGTGTGGTATTAATGCTCTGTTGTCTCCGATATATGCATTGAACATACCGGATATTTTTTCAAATCCTAGGTCCTGCAAGTATCTCTCAAAGTTTAGAAAACTACCAAACATGCGAGCAAAATTATCAATTGTAAAGGAAAAAATATCAAGCCCGCTGAAGCCAAGCGCAGCTATCTGTTTTAGATACAAATCCATGTATGAGCGCTTGACTTCAGGTGATGTAAGGCCTTGTGGCGACTGCATCATCCAATGGTTCATATACGAATACTTATTCATTTAGTTTCCTCCCTAAAAATATAAACAATAAATTAATAGCTTTCCGATAATACTATCGTACTACGCCCTTGATAAACCTTGTCCTTCGAACCTTTTCCCCGGTGATCGTGTAGCATTCTCGAAGTTTTGCAGCTGCCTCGTCAGCTGCCAGTTTAGATGCCGCATGTATCGTCCCGAGGCTCTCCCATTCATCTACGCGATCTCCTACCTTCTTCTTCAACACAACTCCTACGGACAGGTCGATCATGCTTTCCTTTGTCACCCTTCCCCCTCCGAGATGCATTGAAACCAATCCAACGTCCTCTGCAGCAATATGACTGACATAGCCTTTCTTCCCGCTTAGAACTTCAAGCTTGACAGGAGAATCCGGGAGCAATGATGTGTCATAGACGGCTGCAGGATCTCCGCCCTGGGCCTCAACCAGCTCCGCAAGCTTCATCAGTGCGCTTCCGTCTTTGATGGTCCCTTTAAGAAGCTGCCTTGCTTCCAGTTCGTTCGCTGCTATTCCGGCGTCAAGAAGAATGTACGATCCGAGAGTAAGGCAGAGCTTCATAAGTTCTCCGCATTTTTCACCGTTCAAAGCTGCGATGGCTTCCTTCACCTCAAGCGCGTTTCCGACTGCATAACCGAGTGGTTCATCCATATCTGTTATCACAGCCGTCATTTTCTTACCGGCAAACTTTCCTACTCTTACCAGCTGTGAGGCAAGGTTTTCCGCGTCTTTCTTTGTCTTCATGAATGAGCCTTCGCCGCATTTCACATCAAGAACGATAATGTCTGCACCGGAGGCCAGTTTCTTGGACATTATGCTGCTTACGATGAGCGGGATGGAAGGAACGGTACCCGTGACGTCCCGCAGTGCATACATTTTCTTGTCCGCAGGGACAAGATTCGCGGTCTGTCCTGCAATGGCGATACCGATCCGGTTCACATTTGAAATGAACTGCTCTTCATTTATTGCAGTTGAAAACCCGGGAAAACTCTCCAGTTTGTCGATGGTTCCGCCCGTATGTCCGAGACCCCTGCCCGACATTTTTGCAAACCTGATGCCTAGCGAGGCGATCATTGGGCCCAGCACAAGGGTGGTCTTATCGCCGACGCCGCCGGTCGAGTGCTTGTCTGCCTTGATCCCTTCAATTGCCGAAAGATCAAGTATATCTCCGGATCTCTCCATGGCAAGTGTAAGGTCCAGGATCTCTCTGTCGGTCATGCCTCTGAAAAGTATTGCCATGCACATGGCCGACATCTGATAATCCGGGATGCTGCCTTCAGTGAAACCGTCCACGAAGAAACTGATCTCCTCTGTGGAAAGCTCCTTCCCGTCGCGTTTGGCGGCGATGAGATCGGTCATCAGCATTCTGTTTTTCTCCTTTTCATTTTCGTACATCTAAAAATATTATAGCATTATTCAACAAATAACACTACAGTTTTCCTTGATTGACTGTGTAACATTTAGCGAGTATACTTAAATAAAATATACATAAACCGAGAACGAAAGGAATCCGCCATGAAATACATCATGTCGCTCGATCAGGGCACT
>CAZALQ010000346.1:0-1857 GCA_964485605.1 uncultured Oscillospiraceae bacterium | reverse complement strand
AATATGATGATCACCATGCTGAAGCAAAAGGGCGCAGGATATACGACTGATGAAGGAGACATACTGCTCTTTAATGACACCGCAAAGGAGCTCCTTTACACCGTAAATGAGCATTCTGCAACAGGTGCTTTCTCCACATTTAAAATCAGCTCATATCCGGGAAACTTCCTCAACGCAGGCCAGTGCATATTCGGAATAGATTCCACAGCAGGATCTACCTGGATGGGTTCAGGAGCAGGGCATCAGGATATAGATGCAAGTCTCATAGTTCCCTTTGAAACAGTAGTAAGACCCATTCCTCAGTTTGATACCGAGAATCCGGTCATGATTTCCCAGGGTCCTTCTGTCTGCATATTTAATAAGGCAGACCCGCAGGAAGTCCTCGCTTCATGGCTCTTTGCTCAGTTCCTTTTAACTGACGAATCCCAGATGGCATATTCCCAGACAGAAGGATATGTTCCTGTTACAAGCAAGGCTCAAAACAATCCTTCCTACCTTGATTATCTTGCAAGGGCAGGTGAGGATAACGATATGTATTACGATGTTAAAATCGCAGCTGCAAAGCTTCTTCTTGACAATATGGACAATACCTTTGTTACGCCTGTATTTAATGGCTCTGCGTCGGTAAGAGATGCAGCAGGAGCTTTAATAGAAGAAGTTGCCTATGCGCCTAAGAGAAAGATCACGGTGGATGATGCGTATATTGCAAACCTTTACAAAGATATTGAGGCAAGGTATAGACTGGGTCAAATGAATACAGAGACCATAGGTAAAAAGGACCTCGGTCCCCTTCCTGCGACGGCAAAAGCTCTTCTTTACGGACTTGCAGGGGTTTGGCTATGTATTGCAATATTTTTTATAGGAAGATATAATAGGAATGTTTTAAAGGCTCGCAAGAGTCAGTAGAAAAGGAGATAAAAAATGAAAAAGTCATTAGCAATTTTACTTGTTCTTATGATGGTCCTTTCTTTCGCAGCATGCGGACAGAAGGCAGTAGATCCAAATGCAAAAGATGAAGGAGTTTTAAGCCATGCTGAATATATCGCAGCTGCAGACGGATCAGATGTAACAATCGAAGGATTCATCACAGCAAAGATGTATGCAAAGGATTATGGCAACTGCAATCTCATGCTTCAGGACGGAGACGGAGCATATTATGTTTACAGAATGCCCTGCACAGACCAGGATGATGCAAAGCTTGTTGTTGGTCAGAAAGTAAAGGTAACAGGTGTCAGAACAGCATGGTCCGGAGAGAACGAACTTAAGGAAGGTTCCGCTGTTTACGAAATCGTAGACGGAAAATACACCTTTGAAGCAAAGGATATCACAAGCCTTCTTCCTACAGATAACCTTATCGATCTTCAGAATATGAAGGTTAAGGTTGTAGGAGCAACAGTTGCAAAGGCAGCTCTTTACAAATGGGACGGTTCCGGAGACAGAGGGGATGACCTCTACCTTGATATCACAGTAAATGACAAGCCATATACATTTGTTGTTGAATCCGATCTCTGCGGAGCAGACACAGATACATACAAGGCTGTTGAAGGTCTTAAAGAAGGCCAGGTCATCGATATCGAAGGATATCTTTATTGGTACAACGGACCACAGATGTGGATCGAAACAGTTACTGTAAAGTAAAAAATAACAAAGTAAATACTCTATAAAAGGAACAGCATTTTGCTGTTTCTTTTTTTGTTTCGGAAGATATTGTTGAGATTTTTACTCTAATATATGATAAAATGACTATGTATGAATTATCGTAACTAATTAATGTTTATTTTATAAAAAGGAGGGCAACTATTATGGGCCACAAATATGTTTACCTTTTCACAGAAGGTAACGCAAACATGAGAGAGC
>CAZALQ010000345.1:0-1859 GCA_964485605.1 uncultured Oscillospiraceae bacterium | reverse complement strand
TAAAAAGCAATATATGATAGGGTGTTTCGAAGATGCTTATATCGGCAACCGGACGTATATGTTCTCAAGGGCTTTATTTGCAAAAAACGGTGACGGTGAAGAGAGCTTTAGCCAGCCGGCGCAGGAGTGGCTTATTCTGTTTCTAACAAGATACGTGATAGAAAACTACCTTAAATGGGATTGGCGGCAGGTAAGGGCAGGACTTACCATAGATATTTTAAAGAAATTAAAGCTTTATCCTGAAGTGTTTAGGATCATCGACTTTCCGCCGGAATACTGTTCTAAGAGGGCGCAGGAAAAGGATAAGTTGTATTATTTCATACATAGGCTGTATCCCGATAAGATCCCGTTAAGTTTTACAGAGTCCACTTTAATAATCTATGACTCATGTCTTGAGAACGGGAAAAGCCTACCGACCGAATGGATAAGGGGTGGGGATTGCTACAAGAGATTTGCAATAATTCTAAACTATATCTTACCGTACTACCCGACTGTAGAGGAACTGTATGATTTTATATTTTCCTCCGATGCTAAAGATATATTAAGAGAAGCACAGTTAGCGTACTTTGCAGAGAAAATCTTTACCGGCACTGCACAAGCGTACCATTATAGCTTGCCGGATGGTATGGCATCAGAGTTTCTTAATCAATTCCATCTATGGGAACGGGCTATGGGAAAGAGGGGAGTTAACCAATAGAGCGGAAAAGGAAGGGTTTAACCCTTCCTTTTCTATGTCAGGCAATCTTTTTCTTTTCATCTGCATAAGCAGTCATCCCTTTCGCAACATCTGAAATGAATGCGGAACGTTCAGAAAGCTCTGCCATCTGTCTGTGGAAGATACAGTATTCCTCCATGGAACGGGGCATGACAGCGGAAAGTGCTATTGCCACTGAGAGAGTGTAATCCCAGTTCGAGTCGATCTTACCTCCGTTAAAACGGCGCTTTAACTCATTCTCAGCCGCATCAAGAAGGTCCCCCGCAAACTCAAAGGCAAGAGAACCCTTAGGGTTATCTCTAAACACCTTCTCGTTGAACTGGTTTATAAGCCAGCTCCAAAACGATGGGGTATCCTTACCCTTTGTAAAAGATACCTGACAAATCTTGTAGAATGACATAAGAATTTCTTTCATGTGTCAATCCCTCCTTTCATCTGATTTTGATATAATAAATATGTAAGAATGTGCATAAAAAAAGGAAGGGCATAATAAAGCCCTTCCAAAATGGGAATCAGTTGTTAAAGAACGGGATATCAACGTCATTTACGTCAATATCTACGAAGTCCCCCGTATCCTCCGGGATCGGAGCCGGTGCGGGAGCTGCCTCTACAGGTGCCGGAGCTGCCTCAGAAACTTCAGTCTTCTCGCCCTTGATATCGAAAGTGTTCTTTCCGATGACAATGATCTTGTTTGCCATGGGATAATTATGTCCCTCGGTGCCATCCTTCTTCTCGAAGGTGTTTACCTTTCCGGCATCAACGATCACGGTATAACGAGTTACCTTACCATCCTCCTCAGTAGGAGCAAGCTTAACAGCCTTGTCGGCCTTGTCCTTGAAGGAATCATACTTTGCGTTTGCGTTGTTGTAGATAGTTACATTCTCATAAGTACGATTATCTTTTGAACCGTAGGAAAGGGAAAGGCGTGTGCCCTTGTTCCCTGCCTTGGAGATCAGCGGAAGATCCCACTTTCCTGTCTCCTTGCTCCAAGTACTTTCTGCGACCTTTTTCGGCGCTATAACAAGCGTCTTATTTGTCTGGAAACGGTGGTATTTCAGTTCTTTGATAGCCGATAGTGTAATCGAAGTCTTACCAAGCCCCGGCTCCAGGAACAATCCGAGTTTGGGCGTGTCCAATATGCGAC
>CAZALQ010000344.1:0-1865 GCA_964485605.1 uncultured Oscillospiraceae bacterium | reverse complement strand
GAAGGTCGCCCTTCACTGTACCGATGATGCATTTTCCGAGGCTCTGTGCGTCAGCTCCTTTGAGAAGCGGATTGATAACTTCCATGCCCTTCTTCATTGCTTTTGCTGCTACGAGCATTTCAGGAACGAAGATCTCGCCTGCGGAGAACTTTTCTCCGACAACGCCCATTGCCCTGACCATTGCATCAAGGACTTCTGCGGGCTTTGAACCCTCATCAAGAGCTTCCTGCGCAAGCTGTGCTGCTACTTTGGATTTACCGTTCTGTACTGCTACTTCTAATTCATTAATTTTAGCCATTCTTTTCCTCCTAAACTACTGCAAATTACTAGTTTGCATATTTGCCTATTACTATGATACATATATATATTATCTTATCTTTGATGTCAATAAAATCATATAGTTTTCACACCTAGTTTGAAAAATTCTCAACTTTCTCCCACCTTTGTTTACATATAATCAAATTTATATTCGTATTTGGGCTAAAAAGATGCCTTTTGCATCTTTTTCATCCTATAATATCGTTTATGAGACCCTTGATACCCTCCTTTTCATAGATGTCTTTGTAGTACGAAGCTTCGTCTTCTATCAATATATCTATGGTCTTCATGCCTATGAGTTCAACGGGTGCCTTGTCGTCCGTCCAGATATGATCTCCGCCTGATACCGCTTTAAGGCCTCCATGGACCCTGTTCATCATTCGAAGAAGATCCGATGCTTTCACGCTGTCCTTATTTGCCTCGAGCATGACTTCCGGCTTTTTATCCATAGAAGCAAAGAGTTCACGGTTCGTCGAGTAAGGAACGTCTACCACCGATGAATATGGGAATACACTTGCTATGGTATCCATCAAATACAAAGCAGTATCGTCATCCCCTTCGTTTCCGTGCATGTTCATATTCACTATCATGACTCCGCCTTCATTAAGATGATCCTTGACGAGAGTGAAGAATTCAACAGAACTCATCTGAAAGGGTATCGTTATATCCTGATATGCGTCGACCATTATGATGTCGTACTTTTCTTTGGAAGCTTGTATGTATGCTCTTCCGTCGTAGGTGGTCACGGGTATATCCTCAGGGAGACTGAAATACTCATGGGCAAGCCATGTTATCTTATCGTCTATCTCGACTCCCGATATATCGGCTTTTGGAAAATACCTTTTGCACTGGAGAGCAAAGGTCCCCGTTCCCATTCCCAGGACTAGAACTTTGGGATCTTCCTTTCCCGCCATTACAGGAGCTGCCAATGCGTAGTCATAATACATTCCGGTCAGGGTATCGTTCTTCATATATACCGACTGAACACCTATCATGACATTGGTCGAAAGATATACGGCGCTGCTTGTCTCGCTTACCTGAAGGTAGTTGTAAACGGATTCTCCTTCATATACCAGATCATCCTCCCAGAAGGTAAACCTTACGTTATGTCCCAGGATACATGAAAGAATATATAGCACGCAGCACACTATGACTGCGGTCTTCTTGCCTCCGGTAAAGATGAAATAAAGAGCCCCGAGCACCAGAAGTATACCCGCAAAAATGAGGAAGGTAACGGAAGTTCCGACAGCCGGTATGGTCACGAAGGTGGGAAGGAAGGTACCTATGATGCTGCCTATGGTATTGCAGGCTCCAAGGCGCCCCGCCACCCTTCCGCTCTCGTCGACGCCTGACATAGTGAAACGGATAAGAGAAGGAGTGACAGTTCCGAGGAGGAACAGAGGAAATACGAATATTATCATGCAAGCAAGGAATGCAGCCCAAATGAGCATATTGTGGTTAATAGTAACTACTATGATGCCCATGATACTGAGTATGATATACCTGCCAAGATAAGGGATAAGAGCTATCCATACAGCGGCGATCAG
>CAZALQ010000343.1:0-1866 GCA_964485605.1 uncultured Oscillospiraceae bacterium | reverse complement strand
AGTATCGTCAGAAAAAGCCTGTCCGCAGAATGCATACAGATTGTCACCGAACGGGACTACATCCATTATGTAATACTCTTCTTCCTCACCTTCCGAAGCACGAAAACTGTACTTTCCTGCCATACGCTGAGCAAATGATCTTCCTCCGGCTTTATCATCTTTTTCCTCATCCGATTCATTATTTTTTTCGGACTTTACTTCATACTGATCCTTCTCTTCCGTTTTTTCTTTAGCGTTTTCGAGTTTATCCTTCAGACTATTGTCAACGTTCTTTGCACACCCTGCCATAAACATCGTACATAACATAGAGATCAAAACCACCGCAAGTACTCTTTTTTTCATTTCAATATGTTCCTTTCATATCAGTCACACTAATACATCCTGTATAATGTATTGCCTCCTTCGTCGGCGGCCAGTCGTCGGAACCATCCTGAATTATGCTTCGCATAATGGTTCCTCCTTATGCTCCACTTGTAAAGATCAGAAATAACAATAATCCGACGGAGCACACTACCGACATTATTATCGAGGCGACTATATAAAAAGCGTCGGAAGATGTTCGTTTATCCTTATTAACATGCCGTATTATCCTGACGATGAACATGACAAAATAAAACAGCGGAAACAGAAGATGCATCACAAGAAGCGGACCTCACTGCCACTCCTGATTGTAACTGTACCATCTTCCGTCCTCGTAGAATAACCATATGAGCGTAATTGTCGCCAGTATTACAGCCGGCATGAGAAACAGGATTTTCTTCTTCATTATGTATCGCCTATATTATCTTCTCATTTTTCTTCAGTTTTACAAAGCAGGAAATGAAGTATCCACCAAGTATAAACATAAAGATCGGAAACCATATAAGCAAAAGAAAATCTTTCATCATCGCATCCTCAGCAAGATGCCACTCACCATTCTCACGATACACCTTTATGGTACCGTCAAGAGATCTGGAATCCACTCCGTTATCTTCTCGCCCAGTGATCCTGTCGTCATTTCCCAGTTCGTGGTATTCCTTGTAACTGTGGGAATACCTGATTATCTGTCCATCAACCTCTGCTTCATATCTTTCTGTGATCTCATTTGTCGTACTGTCGATCCATTTTTTCTCTTCATCCACAAGATAAAAATCTGCTTCTGCTCCATCACGCAGATACTTGACCATATCCCCGGTGAAAACAGGGATCACAATGATACCTATCACAATGCAGGCTATTCCCCATTTTATCGATCGTTTACGCGAAGAGACAACACCACCAAATACAGAATCTACAAGCTCAAAAAAGAATGGCTTTACCTCAACAGATTGGCCCTCTTCCTGCACAACGTCCGATATCTCATCAATGGTGAGTTTCTTCTTGAATGTTCTTCCAGTCCCGGTATATCTCTTATAACATTTTCCGCAGATGGTACCGTCCTTTACACTGAACACACCGAAAATGCCAAGTCTCTTACCGCAGCAGTCGCACTTTTTTGACATAATACTATTTCCCCTTTTTCCTATTGAACTGCTTAATATCAAGGACTCCAAAGTATATTGCAAGAATTCCCAGAACGGTACATACTATAGCCCCAAGCTTTCCTCCGCTGCTGGTTTCGTGAACAGTACCGTTTTCATCCCGCCAATAATCATGTGTATAAGCCACGGGGATTCCTTCCTCTTTTGTCTCATAAGTGTATGTTTCTCCATCCACAGTATATGAGCGTGAAACAAGGTATTCGTGTTTTTTCTTGTCTTCGTCCACATAACCGCCTCTTCTTTCACTAAGATCCTCATAGCTTATAGATTCAGTTACCGAAAACCTTCCGGCCAGAATATTGTTCTTCACATAGGGATTGCCGTCATTGTCCAGATCGAGAAACGA
>CAZALQ010000342.1:0-1876 GCA_964485605.1 uncultured Oscillospiraceae bacterium | reverse complement strand
GGAAAAATAAGTTAGCCAATTTTACCTCCTTCTGCCCTCTGTAGTTTCGGTTGAGCCATCGGCTTTACATCGAGCTTGGCTTTCTACTTATATATACGATATTTCGGATGAAATTAATGGGGATATTAGTGCTTTTTGCGTATGCAATTATATTAGAAGGTCAAGCTTGGATCATGCCCCTCATGAGATAACTCAACAAGGCAGGCAGCCATGTCTTCTAACCTGAGAAACAATGCACCGTTCCTTATCCCGCTATGTAAATACGCAAGGCCGCCGTCGATATTGACCAGATTCTGCCAGCGGAAAGCACGGGGTTCCTGCTCAATGGGATCGTATTGCCCACGCTTAGTGATATAGTATACCTTCTGAACAGGTACATGCCCAGTTATGAAAGTCCTATCAGTATATTTGCTGTAAACGTCATCCGCCATAGTTTCGTATTCTTCCCTGAATATAGACTTCCAGACTATATCCCAGGAGGCTTTTTCTGGAATATCATGGTAAGGGATACCATCATATTCCTCTATGAAGTACGTATGGCACAGCGTATATCTCTCCTTACCCTTTTCAGTATCAACAGTGACCGTCTTAATAAGCTCACGATTCCTCATCCAGAAAAGAAGTTTTTTACGCATTTTAACTGATAGCTTCTTATATTCTTCAAAAGTCTTCACTCCGCCGTTAAGATATAACCACAACTCAGTATCGGGTCCGGTACATTCAGGGGAACCATCGGGGTTAACAGAAGAGAGCATTAATTGTTCATGGTTTCCAAGGATGAGATCCATGTTTTTATTCCTCTCAATTTCCTGTAATATTTTCACTCCATGCTCCCCGAGATCAATAGCATCTCCTATACAATAAAGATAATCTGATGACGAAAAGCTTATTTCCTTAAGGCCCTCCATAAATAAATCATACTGTCCGTGAAGGTCTGAAACTACATATGTGCTCATATAATATTCCCCCTTTACATCCGATCAAAGAATTCATCATCCATACCCAGGTAATATTCATTCCTCTTACTTCTGGCCTTTTCTTCCTCCGCTGACCTTTCGATCTCCTTATCCTCGGCCTTTGCCTCTTCGCTCGGTTCCTGCTCCTTAGCGATCTCAGGATCCTGTTCCTTTTCTTTCTTAAACAGCGGGCCTTTCGTGAAACGTTCATTTTCGGCAAGATTGATATTGTAGTTGAGTTTGGCAAGGTTTTTGTACTGATGGTTTAATTCGATAAGCTGCTTTTCAAGCTCCTTTATCATTTCCTCAGTATTCGCCTTTTCATCTATGAACTCATCAAGATTATCAAGGGTAAGCCCGTAGGAAGCAAGGCGGTCAAGGGTTTCCATGTATAGAAAGATAGTCTCTTTCTCTTCCTCTGGAAACCTGGAAGACCAAGCATTGAATTTTTGATCCTGGGTAAGCTCTTTAGGCTGTTCTTTTTCCTTCCCGTAGTCTTTGAAGAGAAGGTAATTATAAAGCCTGTTTCCGTCTTCACCTGATAACAGGTCGATAGGGATGGCACATACCTCGCCCCTGAGCTCCAAAAGCTCTTCAATCTGGTTCTTTATTCTCTGTTCAAGCGGCTGACAGGGCTTTAAAAGAGGCGGCATTGTCTTACTTTGGCCGTTTAAGTAGGAGAGCAGTGATGGAAGTTCAGGCTGTAAGACATAATCGATGCTTCGGTTTAAGGTAAACCCGCGCTTGTCTAAAAGATCCTGCAGTTCTTTTTTATCCCCGCTGTTTATGAACGGCGCATTGTACATGTTGGTCTGTGTTATCTCCCCAGCAAGATATCTTTTCATATCAAGCCCGTTGCTGTAGGCTGAAATGATCTGCATTGCCTCGACATAGTTTACATCAGCAGGGTCACGGTCAAT
>CAZALQ010000341.1:0-1878 GCA_964485605.1 uncultured Oscillospiraceae bacterium | reverse complement strand
TGGCTGCAGCATTCCTGTGCCTAAAGAGCCATCGTAACGGGAATACGGACAACATCCTGTTCATCGATGCCAGCAAGGAGTTCGAGAAGGGCAAGCAGCAGAACATCCTCCGTGACGCGGATATCGAGAAGATCGTTACGACCTATGAGGAGCGCAAGGATGTGGACAAGTATGCCCACGTCGCTTCCATGGAGGAGATCATCGAGAACGGGTATAACCTGAATATCCCCCGCTATGTGGATACGTCGGAAGATGTACCGGAGGTGGACCTGCAGGCTGTGACAGAGGAGATCCGGAATACGGACTCGGAGATCGCGAAGGTATCAGAGGACCTGAAGGAGTCGTTCCGGCAGCTGGGGCTGGAATTCCCGTTTTGAACGGAGGTGGCAGGATGGAAAAGACGAAGGCAATGGCGCCAAGGCTGCGGTTTCCGGGGTTTACGGATGATTGGGAACAGCGTAAGGTTGGAGATCTGTTTTCATTTGTGAAACGAAAGAACAGTGATAATGCGGTTGATAATGTGATTACGAACTCTGCAGAGTTCGGATTAATACCGCAGCGAGATTTCTTTGATAAAGACATTGCAATAGAAGGTCATACAAGCAATTACACAGTTATTCAAAAAGGTGATTTTGTGTATAATCCACGGAAATCAACCACTGCTCCTTATGGGCCTTTTAACTGTTATATGCTTGAAGAACAAGGGATTGTCTCGCCTTTATACACGTGTCTTTCCTTGACCACAAATGATTACACGGAGTACCTGCTTTGGTATTTTAAAACAGAAAACTGGCATACATATATTCAGCTTAATGGTGCACAAGGAGGCGCCCGCCACGACAGGGTTGGAATGACAAATGAGCTTATGAATGGTATCCCCGTGGCCCTACCTTCGTATGAGGAACAAAAGGCAATAGCCTCCTTTTTATCAGCTCTTGATAGAGCTATCACCCTTCATCAGCGTAAGCTTGACCAGATGAAGGAATATAAAAAAGGCATGCTTCAAAAAATGTTCCCGAAGGCGGGTGAGACTGTACCGGAAATCCGTTTTCCGGGTTTTACTGACGCTTGGGAACAGCGTAAGTTTGGCGAACTGTATAAAAAATCTTCAGAAAAGAACGATGGCAGCATTGGGATAGACAAAAATATCACCGTTGCTACTATGCAATATAAAGAAGACGTTACGGTTTCCACTGAAGATTATTTGAAGACATATTATACATTTAATCTGGGTGATATAGCTTTTGAAGGACACCAAAGCAAAGAATTCCGTTTCGGAAGATTTGTAGAGAATGATATTGGGAATGGCATCGTATCCCATATTTTCGCGGTTTTTAGACCTATTGTTGAGTATGATCTACATTTTTGGAAGTATGCAATTAATAATGAACGTCTAATGCAAAGAGTTCTCTCCAGATCAACAAAAGCTTCGACAATGATGCATGATTTGGTTTCGGAAGATTTTCTTGCAGAAAGTTTTTTGGTTCCCGCCTTGGAGGAGCAAAAAGCGATAGGCGCATTTTTAACAAAGCTTGATTCTTTTATCACCCTTCATCAGCGTAAGCTTGACCAGATGAAGGAATATAAAAAAGGCCTGCTTCAGCAGATGTTTGTGTGAGAAAGGCCAGTATCTCTGTGAATATGATTTGGGCTTGTGAAGGTTTCATCAGCGCAAGCCCAAACTTAACTTAAAGTAGCCATCGACTTCATCACGAGGTCGATATCTTGATTTTCCAGCTCCTGGATGATATGAAGGTATGTCTTTTGCGTAGTGGTCATGCTGGCGTGGCCTAATCTGCGCGCCACACTCGCGATGGAGACGCCGGCAAACAGCAAAAGGGATGCGTGGGTATGTCTCAGACCATGGACGGAGATCAC
>CAZALQ010000340.1:0-1881 GCA_964485605.1 uncultured Oscillospiraceae bacterium | reverse complement strand
GATTTAGGATTAAAAAACGCTGAAGGATACTACGATTTGACGGCATATCAAGCAATTAAAAATATAACTGACGAGGAGAAAATAAAACCGAAAAATATTATTTATGTTTGTTCTCGGCTCAAGGGCAACATAAGGAAAAATCAGAAAAAAGCCTGCAAATACTGTAAATTTGTGATTTCGAAGGGGCATATTCCTGTGGCTGTACACCTAATGTTTCCAAGATTTATGAACGATTTTGATGCCGCAGAAAGAGAAAAAGCGATATCGATGAGTTTAGATATTCTTGCAAGGTGCGATGAACTCTGGTGTTTCGGTGAAAAATTAAGCGAAGGAATGGTTGAGGAGCTTATTTTTGCAAAAAAATATATGATTAAAATCAGACATTTTACAGAGAATTGCACTTTAATCTCGGAAAGGGAAGTGGTACCCATTGAATACTAAGGATTTTTTAAGCGAGATTTATAAGGGCTGTTCAGATGGATTTTTGACACTTACAATGCTCCCCGAAAGGAAAACACTATGGTTTAAAGTGTCGGAAATAGAAAAAGCATCACTTCTTGCCGGAAAATATGGTGTCAAAACAAATACATTTTTTGGTGTAGGACTTAGGAAAAAGGCTCTTAAAAACGGATTTCGTGGTAGCGAAAAAGATATTTTGTGTGTAACCACGTTGTACGCCGATATCGATATAAAAGGTAATGCTCACGCACAGACATCTCTGCCGTCAAGTGTAGATGAAGCAATTGACTTTTTGCATAGTTTGAAGATTAAGCCTAACATAGTTGTAAATTCAGGCAACGGAATACATGGTTATTGGCTTCTGGATAAGCCATTTATCATTGAAACCGAAGAAGACAGAAAACACATATCTTCAATATTTAAAGGTTTCGGAAGATATGTAAATTCAGAGGCTAAAAAGCACGGTTGGAAAATTGACAGCGTATATGACTTGGCGAGGATTCTAAGAGTTCCGGGTACAATGAATCATAAGCTAAAAAATGGCATGAACTGTGAGGTTATTGAAAGTGACTTAAATCGATACGCACTAACCGATTTTAGCGAAAATATACATTGTAACGATTTACTTGCACCCTTTGGTAAAAACGCACAAGGTATCAAAAAAGTTGTAAATAATTGTGAGTTTATAAAATATTGTGTCGACAATTCTGAACAACTTCCGGAACCACTATGGCACGCTATGATAACTAATTTAGCACCTCTTAAGAACTCATCGAATGCGATTCATGAGTTTAGCAGGAGCTACCCGAAGTACAGTTTTGATGAAACTGAGCGTAAAATTCAGCGTGCAATTCAGGAAAACAAGCCTCATACTTGTGAGTATATCCGTGAGAATTTGAACTTTGATTGTGGTAAAAACTGTCCCGTTAAGGCTCCGATTGTTTATGGTTTACCGAGTTTTGAGGAGCGAATATCGGAAATAATTTCAAGCGATAAAATTAGTGCTGATGAAATCCTTTCAAAAGAAAACTTGAAGATTTGTGCTTGGGCAAAGCTGAATTTACCTTCAGAGTACGCAAGACTTAAGTCAAAGCTCAAGGGCAAAGTAAATCTACGGGATTTTGAAAAAGCCGTTCGTTTTGAAAGCAAGCGAAAGGGTGAAGATGATTCTCAAGGTAATCTAACGCCACTTGATCTCAAAGGCATAAATTTAAGCAGTGCAGTTGTTCCGTTAGGTTGGAAAGTGTCGATGAAATGTGGCATACAGAAAGTCGTTCGTGGTACAAACTCCGATGAACTGCTTGGCGTGTGTATCTGCCCTATCGTAATTACTAAGAGGCTTGAAAACTTTGATGACGGAAGCGAAAAAATTGAGCTTGGTTTTTTCCGTGATGGCCATTGGAAAAGGCTCGTTGCTCCTCG
>CAZALQ010000339.1:0-1889 GCA_964485605.1 uncultured Oscillospiraceae bacterium | reverse complement strand
CTATCTGGGGAATAGCTCGCAGACTAGGAGTGCAGGAGGAGGAATCTTCGGAGGAAGATTGATCCGATACTTTCTTATTGCCTTCATTATCTACTTCATACTTAGATTCTTCTTCGGAGGATTCGGGGGAAATGATAATCAAGGCGGAAACCAGGGTGGTAACCAGGGCGGAAATCAAGGCGGTCAGAGTGGACAGCAGGAAATCGAAATTCCATTTGATCTTGATACCGTCACCCACAACATAGAAGCATCAACAATTTCAGGCGGATGGAGCGAAAATTCCAACTCCGGCGTACTTGATACTTCCGTTGCCGGCGGCGCAAGAGACAAGTACACAAAGCTTAAGGGAAACGGCAAGGATAAAGTTACCCTTATGGTATATATGTGCGGTGCAGACCTTGAATCAAGATCGGGACTTGGTACGTCCGATATCATGGAGATGACCAACGCTCAGATCGCTGATAATGTAAATGTCATCGTATATTGCGGCGGTACCACAAAGTGGATGAATGATATTCTTTCCGCAAGAACCAATCAGATAATAAAGGTTCAAAGCGGAGGACAGGTTGCATGGCTTTCAAAGGATGAGGGAAATGTCTGCATGACAGATCCGGATACTTTGAGTGGATTTATTCAGTATTGCGCTGAAGAATTTCCTGCAAACAGATACCAGCTCATCTTATGGGATCACGGTTCCGGTTCTCTTTCCGGATACGGATATGATGAGAAGTTTACAAACAGAGGCACCATGACCCTTGCAGGTATAAACGAGGCATTAAAGGACGGTGGAGTCAAGTTTGACTTTGTAGGATTTGATGCTTGCCTTATGGCAACTGCGGAAACAGGTCTTATGCTCTCAAATTATGCAGACTATATGATCGCATCCGAAGAAGTAGAGGCAGGATATGGATGGTACTATACAGACTGGCTTACAAGCCTTTCAAATAATACGTCTATACCTACCGTTCAGCTCGGAAAGCAGATAGTTGATGACTTTGTATCAAGCTGTGCAAAGCAGGTTCCAAGCCAGAAGGCTACCCTTTCTGTTGTAGACCTGGCGGAGCTTTCTGCAACAATGCCAAAAGAACTTAAGGATTTTGCAAGCAGTACATCAGCTCTTATTAAATCAGACTTTAATACTGTTGCTTCTGCAAGATCCAGCACAAGAGAGTTCTCAACTCAGAGCATAGACCAGGTTGACCTTGTTAACCTGGCACTCAACATGAAGACAAGCGAAGGTCAAAAGCTTGCAAAGGCCATACTCGGAGCTGTTAAATACAATAAAGTTTCAAAGAATATGACCAATGCTTACGGTCTTTCGATCTACTTCCCATACAAGAGGG
The DNA here is from genome assembly GCA_964485605.1 of uncultured Oscillospiraceae bacterium. Taxonomy (GTDB): domain Bacteria; phylum Bacillota; class Clostridia; order Peptostreptococcales; family Anaerovoracaceae; genus RUG13409. The sequence goes on along the minus strand of CAZALQ010000339.1, from coordinate 546 downwards.
CATCAAGTGTAGGAACTGCAGTAAGCACCTACGAGCAGATCGGAATGGAAGATGAATATTCCAGATGCATACAGGCCTTTGCCGGCGTTGCAGCATCAGGACAGACCGTTCAGCAGGATATATTCTCTCAAAGCACCGGCGGCGGTTCGTCAATACTTGAATATCTCATGACCGGCGGCAGTTCATCTCAAGGCTCATCTCAGGGTTCAGGTTCCATGAGCCAGGATGAAATGGAAGAAATGATAGGAGCACTCCTTGAATCACTCCTTACTGACAGGTCCGTCATTTCAACAAAAGAAGTTGCGGGCATTGTAAGGTCAAACAGCTTTGATGCAAGCAAACTGCTCTGGACTCAGAATGAAGGCGGGCTTTCAATTAAACTTACAGGCAATCAGTGGAGCCTTGTAAGGGATCTTTGCCTTAATGTCTTTTATGAGGATGAAGACGGCTTTATAGATCTTGGCCTTGACAATGTATTTACCATTACCAAGGATGGAGAGCTTCTTGCTGACTATGATGATACGTGGCTTGCGATCAACCAGCAGC
>CAZALQ010000338.1:0-1903 GCA_964485605.1 uncultured Oscillospiraceae bacterium | reverse complement strand
CATAGGAGCTGCAGCAGGCTATTCAGGCGGATTATTTGATACTGTCCTCATGCACATTTGCGATGCCATAACAGCATTCCCCAATGTCATGCTTGCCCTGGTCATAATAGCTGTCCTTGGAAATGATGATACGAATGTCATCTTTATACTCGGCATACTGTTTATACCGAGCTATGCGAGAATCGTAAGAAGCGAATTTTCAAGGCAAAAGAGTTTAAATTATGTTTTAATGGCAAGGCTCATGGGAGCAAAGCCTATAAGAATAATATATGTTCACATTCTTCCATATATATATACAATGCTCCTGCCGTCTGCAACCATAGGCTTTAACAACGCCGTTTTGGCAGAGGCCAGCATGAGTTTTCTCGGCGTAGGTGTTTCAGCAACAACACCGTCCCTTGGAAGGATGCTGAACGATGCTCAGAATTTCCTTATCGGAGGAGCCCCTTGGTATGCTGCCTTTGTCGGCATGGCCATAGTACTTCTTGTTATGGGGCTATCGCTCCTTGGAGAGGGTCTTCAAAAGGAACAGCTTAGGAGGAAGAGATAATGCTCGATGTAAAGAACCTGAGAGTACAATTCTTGGAAAGTCCTCATAAATGGGCTGTTGACGGAGTATCCTTTCATATGGATGACGGTGAACTCATCGGTATAGTCGGAGAATCCGGGTGCGGCAAGACAGTTACCGCCATGGCTCTTTCCGGACTTTTAAAGAAAAAAGATGTCAGATACGAAGGCAATGTAATACTTAACGGCAGAGAGATGCTGGATACTGACAGAGATAATATACGTAATCTGCAGGGTACTGATCTTGCGGTCGTCTTTCAGGAGCCTTTAAGCGCCCTTGATCCTGTTATGAAGGTTGGGCCTCAGGTAGAAGAGGCTGTAATGGTACATTATCCTGAAATAGGTCCTGAGGAAAGAAAAAAGATGGCTTACGAAGCCATGGAAAACTCCGGTATGTATGATGTTGAAAATGTTTATGAGAAATATCCTCATGAGCTTTCCGGAGGCATGCTTCAAAGGATATGCATAGCGGCTGCCATCATTTCGAAGCCAAAGCTTTTGATTGCAGATGAGCCGACTACAGCACTTGATGTAACAACGCAGGCCCATATACTTGCGCTTCTTAAGAAGATCAACAAAGAGCAGGGGACAGGAATAATCATGATTTCCCATAACCTGGCTGTCGTAAATGCGCTGTGTTCAAGAATTATAGTCATGAGGGGCGGGAAGATAGTCGAAGACGGACCTGCCAAAAATATCATGAAAAACCCTCAGCATGAATATACTAAAAAGCTAATAGCCGCAATTCCCACAAGGGATAAAACCTATAGATAAATGGATAAGAAACTGATATTAAAAGTTGAAGATGTAAGCAATACATATTCTGAGACTCACGGTTTTAAGAAAACCGAAAAGAAAGTATTAGAACATGTCAGTTTTGAAATGTACGAAGGACAGATCATAGGGCTTGTCGGGGAGTCCGGTTCCGGAAAATCAACTTTGGCAAAATGTATTTTAGGCATGATAGATTACACCGGAACCATTACCCATTATACAAAGCATCCGCAAATGGTTTTTCAAAACTCGGGATCCGCTCTTAATCCTTCAATGCCTGTAGGACGTATATTAGCAGAACCTTTATTCCTTAAAGGCGGAATGACTAAAAAAGAGAGGATGGATGCTGTCTATGAGATCATAGAAGCCGTAGGGCTTAAACCTGAGCATGTTAAGTCAAATCCGTCTCAGCTTTCAGGCGGCCAAAGACAAAGGGTGTGCATAGCAGCTGCAATAATTTCAAAACCTCAGCTCGTTATTTTGGATGAACCTGTATCTGCTCTTGACGTTACAATACAAGCTCAAATTTTGGAACTTCTCGCAGATTTAAGAAAAAGATATA
>CAZALQ010000337.1:0-1903 GCA_964485605.1 uncultured Oscillospiraceae bacterium | reverse complement strand
GATATAATCCGCAGCCATCTTGACATTGTCCGTGATCACATAGGAAACGTCATAGAAGGAATGAAAGAGCATGCAGCGGAACTCCAGCTTCTAGGCACAGAACACTAGATTACAATTAGAGAAAGAATATGGCAGAAAAAAGCGAGCGGATGATGCTCGCTTTGTGTTTCTATTGTGCAGGAATACTATCTTCGTATATTACATCAGGGCATAAATCCTGACCGTTAGGCCATTCCACACTTAAGATACCGCACTTAACCATACCAAAGTATCGTGGGTCTGCTAATTCACCCATGTAGTCACCATGGATGTACGGTTTTGCATCAAATATTTTGTTTTCTCCGTTTTCAAAAACTAAGAAGAGTTTGAAGTCCTCAATAGGTTTTACTGAAACTACTTTAGGTGTTTGCATTTCTCTCCGTATTTTGCATGAATATGCGGTTGATGATGCCTTGAATTATGTTCATCATACATCATAATTATTATACCATAAAACATTGATAGGTTAGGCATTTAAGTTTCCTTTCATACTGTTTCCATAATTTACCATATTTATACAATAAATGGTAAAATATGTCAAGTCACTCCTTTTGACAGAAAAAGTGTATTTTTTTCTGAAAAAGGATTAATATGTGAGGTAACAGAACGAAAACACGGAGGTTAATATATGAAATTTGAAGATCTTCAGAAGGCTATGATAGCCGCAATGAAAAACCATGAAGCAGAGAGAAAAGAAGTTATTTCGCTTCTTGTTTCCAACGTCAAGAAAGTTGCCATCGACGCAGGAAAAAGAGATGACATTCCGGAAGATATGGTCGATGCTGCGATCTTAAAAGAGCTCAAGACAACAAAGGAGCAAATAGATACCTGCCCGGCATCAAGGGAAGACCTGCTTACTCAATATAAGTTTAAGCTGAGCGTTGTTGAGGAGTTTGCTCCCAAAATGCTGTCAGCAGAAGAAGTAGAAGAAATTCTTAAGACCAAGTTTGCCGATGTTATAGCTACGGGAAACAAAGGCCAGATTATGAAGGCAGTTATGGCTGAGCTTAAAGGAAAAGCAGACGGCAAAGTCATAAACGAAGTAGTTTCTAAGCTTTGCAAGTAATGGGAAGCAGCATATACGGAAAAAAGGTATTTGTAACCGGCGCATCTTCCGGTATAGGTAAAGCCTGCGCAGAATATTTTGCGCAGATGGGTTTTAGCGTGACCGGAGTGTCAAGGCATGTTGAAGAGATAGATCAAAACTTTGACGGCGGCGGAAGCCTCAGCCTAAGGAAGCTTGACATTACGGATGAAGAGGCTGTTAAGGGATATATATCATCTCTTCCTGAAATCGATATAGCCATACTTTGTGCTGGCATGGGAGTTGCAGGTCCTGCTGAGACGACTCCTATGGAGATGACAAGAAAGCAGATGGAGGTTAACTATTTTGGTACTGTTCATTGCGCTCAGCTTTGCCTTTCAAAAATGAAGGAAAAGGGCTGCGGCTTTCTCATAATCATTGGCTCCATCGCAGGCAGAGTGTCAATTCCAATGCAGAGTCAATATTCTGCAAGCAAGTATGCCCTTGAGGCTTTTACGGATGCAGTAAGGATGGAGATGAAGCCCTACGGTATAAAGGCCTGCATCATAGAGCCTGGTGATACAAAGACCGGATTTACGGCAGCAAGAGAAAAGCTGGATGAAACAGGCTATGGAGATGTCTTTACAAAAAGCGTCGATAAAATGGAAAAAGATGAACAGGGAGGAAGGTCTCCCGTGAGCGTCGCAAAGGCAGCATACAAGCTTGCTCAAAGAAAGAACCCTCCGGCAAGGGTTCCTGTAGGCATTGAGTACAAACTTTTGATGTTCCTTTTACGGCTGCTTCCGGACAGACTGAAAGAGTTCATACTTACAAAAATGT
>CAZALQ010000336.1:0-1910 GCA_964485605.1 uncultured Oscillospiraceae bacterium | reverse complement strand
TCTGCAAAAGAAGGAAGACTTTGGATCGCAGGACTAGAAAACAGCGAACGCGAAAGAACCGGAATCAAGCAGATCAAAGTCGGATATAATAAAGTATTTGGGTACTATATTGAAATATCAAAAGGCTATAAAGGGGATATTCCTGATAACTATATAAGAAAACAGACCCTTGTAAACGGAGAAAGATATATAACTCCTGAGCTAAAGGAAGTCGAAAGCGTTGTTCTTAATGCCCAAACAAAGATCAATGATCTTGAATACAGACTTTTCAATGAACTCAGAGACAAAGTTAAATCTGTAACAGCCATAATTCAAAGAACTGCATCAGCCATAGCATCTTCCGATGCTCTTTGCAGTTTTGCAGAACAATCAGCTAAGCTTGATTATGTAAAGCCCACCGTAGATAACGGTGATGAGATCATCATCAAAAAGGGCAGACATCCTGTTATTGAAAACACAGTAGAAAACGGCAGCTATATTTCAAATGATGTCTATCTAAACAGAAAAGATGCTTCTCTTCTTATAATCACCGGACCGAATATGTCCGGTAAATCCACATACATGAGACAGCTTGCGCTTATAGTCCTAATGGCTCAAGCCGGTTGCTTTGTTCCTGCACAGGAAGCTCATATTGGTATTTGCGACAGAATTTATACAAGAATAGGTGCTTCTGACAACATTTCAATGGGTCAGTCTACTTTCTATGTAGAAATGAGCGAACTTGCGTATATTCTTAATACAGCAACAGAAAAATCACTTATCATTCTCGATGAAATAGGCAGGGGAACAAGCACCTACGACGGTCTTTCCATAGCATGGGCTGTTGTAGAAAATCTGACTAAAGATAATCACAGAATAAGAACTTTATTTGCAACGCACTATCATGAACTTACAAAGCTTTCAGAAAAAATCGAAGGCGTAAAGAATTTGAATGTCGATGTATCAGAAAAAGACGGTACTATCGTATTTCTTCATAAGATCGTTGAAGGAGCTGCTTCAAGAAGCTACGGTATACATGTTGCAAAACTTGCAGGAGTTCCTGAAGAAGTTTTATTGTCAGCTCAAAAGAAATTAAATGAACTTGAAAATGAACAGAATTAAACTTTTAACAAAAGATATATATGACAAGATCGCAGCAGGTGAAGTTATTGAATCGCCTCTTTCTGTTGTAAAGGAACTTGTAGAAAACTCCATAGATTCCGGTGCTTCTCAAATTGTCATAGACATTAAAGAAGGCGGAAAGGATTATATCAGGGTAAGTGATAACGGCTCAGGTATTTACAAAGAAGATCTTAAGCTGTCCATTCTTCCTCATGCCACGAGCAAAATAAGATTTGCAGAAGACCTTTCAAATATATTGAGCCTGGGATTTAGGGGTGAAGCTCTTTCATCTATTGCAGCTGTTTCAAATTTAGAATTGATATCGAAAACAGAAGATGAAAAAATCGGAGCAAAGATATGCGTTTCGGGTTCAGAAATAACTGAAGAATCGGAAACTGCCTGTGAAACAGGGACCTCAGTCATAGTTAAGGATCTGTTTTTTAATATACCTGCAAGAAGAAAATTTCTTAAAAGCGATATGAAAGAAAACACTGCTATCTCAGACTTTGTTTCCAAGATATCACTTGCATATCCAAATATAAAATTCAGATTTATCTGTGACAATACCATTAGGTTTTCCACACCGGGAAAAGGCGATATCTATCAAACCATTCTTACTGTATACAGCCCCCAAAATGCACGTAAATTATTAAAGCTTTCATATGATAAGAACAATGTATCCATTAAAGGATATATCAGTTCTCCTCTTGAAAGCAGAAATAACAGAAAGCATCAAATATTCTTCGTAAACGGCAGACTTATCACATCAGAACTCTTGGAAAGTGCAGTTAAGAATGCATATTCAGATA
>CAZALQ010000335.1:0-1913 GCA_964485605.1 uncultured Oscillospiraceae bacterium | reverse complement strand
AAGAACATATTCAGAAGATCGTAAGCGCATATAAAGAAAGAAAAGACGTTGAAACATATGCGCATGTTGCTTCTATGGCTGAAATAAAAGAAAATGGATATAACCTGAATATTCCAAGATATGTAGATTCTTCAGAAAAAGAGCAGGAGATTGACTTAAATGAAGTTTCTAATCGTATTGTGAAAACAAATGAAGAGATAGCAACAGCATCTGAAGAATTAAAAAAGTCGTTTGACCTTCTTGGATTAAAGTTCCCATTTTAGTAAGGAGGAAATCTAATGGATAATAAAAAAATGGTTCCAGAAATCAGATTTCCCGGTTTTACTGACCCTTGGGAACAGCGTAAGTTAGAGAGCCTCTGCAGCTTGTTTACCGATGGCGATTGGATTGAATCAAGAGATCAGAGCGATTCTGGTATTAGATTAATTCAGACCGGTAACGTTGGGACTACAGAATATTTAGACAAAGATAATAACAAAAAATGGATTTCAGAGGATACCTTTGAAAGGCTTCATTGTAAGGAAATATTTGAGGGAGATATTCTTGTTTCTCGTTTGCCTGAACCTGCGGGCAGAGCCTGTATAATGCCGAATTTAGGCACTCGTATGATTACAGCAGTAGACTGCACTATCATAAGGACAAAACCGGAATATGACAGAAAATACTTGGTACAATACCTTTCTACGCCGATGTATTTTAAAGCAGTCAATACGTTTTTAGGAGGGGGAACAAGGCAAAGAATAAGCAGGGGTAATCTATCAGAAATAGATATCCCTATTCCGCCAACAGTAGAAGAGCAAACTAAAATTGGCGAGAGTTTTTCCAATCTTGACAACCTTATCACCCTTCATCAGCGTAAGCTAGATGAAATGAAAGAACTGAAAAAAGGTTTACTACAAAAGATGTTTATATAATATAGTGTTACTATAAAGACGCAATTTACAAATGTGAATTGCGTCTTTTCCTTCATCAGCATAAGCTTTATGTTAACTTAAATTTGATAGTGATCGCATTACAAGGTCAATATCTTGATTTTCCAACTCCTGGATGATATGTAAATATGTTTTTTGTGTAGTTGTCATACTTGCATGTCCAAGCCTTCTTGCGACGCTTGCAATAGATACCCCGGCAAACAACAGTAATGATGCATGGGTATGCCTCAAACCATGTATGGATATTATAGGAATATTTACAGCATTACAGTGCCGTTCTAATATATCATTTACGGTTGAGTTATATACCTTTTTATCTAAATTAATAAAAATAGGGGTATCAGCTGGTATTTGCTTTACAAGTTCTGAGAATTGAACGACGGTTTGCCAGTCAATTTGTATTTTTCTTATAGATGATTTATTTTTTGTAGGAAGAAACCCGCCGTCTCCTTTATAGTCCCAAGTCTTATTTATCGACAATGTCTGATGAGCAAAGTCAAAATCTGCAGGAGTCAATCCCAAAGCTTCTGAAAATCTCATACCGGTTTTAGCAACAAGCAAAATAAACCAATCCCAATTAACTGTTGGAGCAAGATCTAAATTTGACAACAGGGTATGTAACTCAAATTGATTCAAATATTTTATTTTCTTACCCTTTGGAGGCTTCCCTTTAATAATTGTCTTTCTGGTAGGATCTTTTTCTATCAACCCATCATCTACAGCGTCAAGTATAGCGCCTTTGAGTTGGTGATGAAAATCCATAGTAGTTTGCCTTTCATGATATGAAGCATAATCATTTATTAACTTTTGATAAGTAATACGGTTCATGTCACACAGACGAACGGTGGGAATCAACTCTTTTAACCATTTCAGAGTCATTTTATACTTATCCATGGTTACTTTTCGTATAGCACCTTCCTTATAAATGTGAATCCACTGATCATAATAATTGTAAAAAAGCACGTTTCCGTTAATTGAATC
>CAZALQ010000334.1:0-1916 GCA_964485605.1 uncultured Oscillospiraceae bacterium | reverse complement strand
TCTGCATCGATGGCGACAGCGCAGAAGTGATAGAGCAGCTTCTGTAAGAAAACAATAAAGATTTAAAAAAGAGGCCAGGAGCAATCACTCCGAGGCCTTTTCTTTTATGCTAACGCCTTTAACCGTCAACCTGCTTTTCCGGAGCAAAAACTGTCTCCGATCCTATTGCATTCTCATGAATCCTTAGTATAATAGCTTTAGTAGTTAGAGGCCGCTAACCGCAATAACCTGCTATGCAGATTTTCCTATTTTTTTGTCAAGAGTTTAGTCAAAGCTAACGAAAAGGAGATTCTATGTTTATCAATGAGTATGGCGATAAAAATAATCCACTCGTTCTGCTTCTGGCGCCAATGATGGTATCGAGTGAGGACCTGTACCAATTGATGCATGAGATCCTTTTGGCTTGGCTCTTTATCAGGTGCAGTTGAGCCCGTATTCGGCGGACTTACGGTGCTCATAGCAAGTCTTGTAGTACCTGCAATGCCTTATCTTTTGTCCTTTGCTGCAGGAGCTATGCTCTATGTGGTAGTAGAAGAACTGATCCCGGAAATGTCTGCGGGAGAACATTCAAATATAGGGGTAATATTCTTTGTTGTTAGCTTTAGTCTTATGATGGCACTTGATGTGGCCCTCGGGTAGAAAGCAGAGGAAATTAATCTTCTGCTTTTTTAGTAGCATATTCTTAATTACATGTCCAAGTGATGATATAATACTGAAAGATTAATGATATAGGAACGTTATATGATCACAGATGAAATAAGAGAGGCTCTTTTTAGCTTAAGAGACGAAGGATAAAAAAGCTTTCGAGCTAAGCGTATTCCTACAGTAGACCCTGATTCAATCATGGGAGTTCGTACGCTGGAACTAATAAAGTTTGACAAAGAATATTTAAAGTAATTAAGGATAAAGAAAACAAAGTGAATATGAATAAAAAGATCAAAATAGTTTTATTCATTATTGCTTTAGCTATGTGCCTATTTGGTGCTTTTTATGGAGAAGCAAGGGATGTATTTATCAAAGCATCTAAGATCTGCATGGAGTGTATAGGACTTGGCTAAGCATTTAAGAAAGGTAATACAATCAGCCTGGGCAATCATCTCCAACGGCTATATAAAGGGATTCCTTCCGGGGGCTCCTTTTATCTACGAAGGACCTCTTAAGCATTTTTGTGTGCCCGGAATGAATTGCTACTCTTGTCCCGGAGCCCTTGGCGCCTGCCCTATAGGCTCTCTTCAGGCAGTACTCAACCAAAGGGAAAGGAAATTTCCTTTCTATGTTCTTGGTTATCTGATCGCAGTAGGGATGCTTGTCGGAAGGTTCATATGCGGGTGGCTTTGCATCTTTGGCCTGATTCAGGAGCTTCTTTACAAGATCCCGACTCCAAAGATAAATATACCTGAAAAGATAGACAAACCCCTTAGATATCTTAAGTATTTCGTTCTTGGAATACTGGTTATCGGACTTCCTCTTTTCTACAGAAACGAGTATGGTGCTGGGCTTCCATTCTTTTGCGAATTCGTCTGTCCTGTGGGAACATTGGAAGGAGGCATACCGCTTGTCCTTCTTAACGATGCCCTAAGACCTGCTCTTGGATGGCTCTTTAGATGGAAGATGCTGATCCTCATATTATGTATTTTAGCATCAGTATTTATTTACAGGCCGTTCTGCAAATATATATGTCCTCTTCCAGAAGATAAGCATAGTAAAGATGAAGGTGGATAAGGATGCGTGTATAGACTGCGGTGCCTGCAGCAGAGCATGCCATATGAAAGTAGATCCTCAAAAGGATCCAAACAGCAGCGAATGCATAAGGTGCGGAGATTGCATGAAGGCATGTCCTGTTCATGCATTATCTTTTGAAGGTATAGGGAAAAGTATAAAGAAAGATAAAAAGGAGTATGGAAAGAATGAAGAAA
>CAZALQ010000333.1:234-1930 GCA_964485605.1 uncultured Oscillospiraceae bacterium | reverse complement strand
CCGAAAGCAAAAAAATACACACCATTAAAACTGCAAAATTACCAATCGTTTTAAGCTTCAATTTTATCCCCCATAAAAACATTAATTAAGAATTAAATTATACCACAAATCAAGCAAATTTTAAAGACGTAATTTTTTGAATAAAAATAAATTATTATGTTGACATAATTTTTAGATGCGTATATAATTGATTATTATATTAAATTTATAAAAATAAATAATGCGATTTGTAATTTAAAGATATTTTTTATAGTAAAGGGTGGTACAAATGGGACTATTAGACAAAGCAAAAAAAGCAGCAAATAGTGCAAAAGGTGTAGCTGGTAAAATTGGAAAATCTTTAATTTCTTCAAGTCAAATCACAAGTACATTAAATGATTTCAGCACAGTGGAAAAAGCCACTATAAAACTTGCAAATTCTCCAAAAGATGAAATTAAATCTATAAAAGTGCAAATAAATCCAAACGACATAAATTATTCTTTTTATTCCAAACCCGCTGGAACACAGCAATTATTATACAGTAAATTATTGGGAAATATATATGAAGTAGAAAGCGAAGCAAATCCACTAGCCCGCGGCACAATGACTTTTACACTATATTACGATTTTTACGATGAATACTATGCAAGAAGTGCAAACGGATCCGGATTTAGCTTAAATAATCTTACAGGATCTTTTGATTTAACGAATGAGAAATATTCGTCACTCCAAACAATTGTTGAAAAATCTAAAGAAAGATGTTTTATATATTTTAAATGGGGAAGCATTGAAGAATTTGGCCAAATAGACACAATAGGTCCTGAATACAATGTGTTTTCCCCTTGGGGAGAACCACTTAAAGGACACATTACTGTTAATATGTCACTTATGAATATAAAACACCTGACTGGCATCGTAAAAGACATACACGAAGCCATGACAAAAAGTGGCGGAATGTCATTAGGCAGCACAATGAAAAGACTGGGCTCCACCATTAAAGCATTAAGATAAAAATAAAAAGGAGTTTTTAATATGGGAGACAACAAAAAAGAGGATAAAAGAAAAAGACAAAGCAAACTTAAAAAATCAACGGCGTATGAAAACGCTACAAGCTACAAAAGTTTTCACGAAGGTACAAGCAAATATTTAAACCTCGTGGATTATTACCAGCAAGAAAAATTAAAAGAAAACCAAAAAATGCTGGAAAATTTAGGGGGAAATAGCTTTAATTCTAAAAAAATTGATAAGCACTACAATAGTTTCAAAAAGGACCCAAAAAACAAAAACGAAGAAATTGATTTAGCTTTTTATGAAAATAAGAAAAATGGAAAAGACAATATTAAAGGGCTAAAAGAAGCAATTAAAATGTTGATAACAGAATCAAAAGACAAAAAGGTAACCAAAATTTTAAAAGACCTTTTGGCAAAAATAGTCCCAATAATAGACACTGACGGAGAAGCCCTAAAATCATATGGGCTTAATACTCGTTATGAAGAATTACTGGAAAAATATAATAACTTAAAAAAAGGCTTTGAAAACGGTGAAGGAAAAGCAAAACAAAAGAAAACCGAAAAAAATGAAGATGATGATGAAGCCGAAGATAAAGCTGAAGAAAAAGAAAATAACGAAAACACACCCGAAAAACCAAAAAAAGAATATTTTATAAAAGGAAAAAACAACCTAACGGTACGGTTTTCCCCTAAACAAGCCAGAGAA
>CAZALQ010000333.1:0-224 GCA_964485605.1 uncultured Oscillospiraceae bacterium | reverse complement strand
CATGCTTGATTCCGGAGAAAAAGAAGAGCAACAGCCACTACCACAAGAAGAAATGCCGGCACCCACTCCCGAAGAGCAAAAAGAAATAATAAAGAAAATGACATTTTCAAATTTATCAGAAAAAGTTGACAATAAAAGTGCGGAATCTATAGAAAATGAAAATAATTTTGCGGCAAGTATGTTTCAGGTAGATTATAAAAAAGCATATGAAGAAATTAAAAAAG
>CAZALQ010000332.1:0-1933 GCA_964485605.1 uncultured Oscillospiraceae bacterium | reverse complement strand
AAAAATAGGAAAAGAAAAAGTTAATCTTGATCCAAAACTTGAAAAAGAAGCTGACGAAATTGCTAACCACATAGAAAATTACGTTCCTGAAATTGTTTCTGAGGATATCAATAAAACCAAAGATGTAGTTCAATTTGAATATGATCCTCAGAATCCAGGTGCATGGCAGGAACAGCGACGAGATTATTACAAAGATAAATCTTTTGTGATAGATAGGGTTTTGAATGTTCAAAATGATATTTCATTAGTAGATCGGTGTACAAGTGTAGAGCAAATAAATACAATGTTAAAGAATATTTTAGCAAGTTATTGGGGAGATAATCCTAAAGATCATGTAGTTAATCTCGACACTATGGATTTAGATTTAGCTAAAGCTAACGCTAAACAACTTATTTACCTTTTTAGTAAATATAGTACATCCATTTATCACATAAGTATGGATCGTACAATATCAGGACGTGCTTTGGTTACGCCAGATTTTAATACAGGTAGAATTTTAAAATTTGGTGAACCTTATAATGCAGATATGGAAACTTATTCAAACGGTGAAAGTATCCAAATGATGTTTGGACAACATGTTAATCTACGTGATCAAGCAAATTCAGATAGAGTAATACCAATCTATGGTGTTACTCATGAATTTGGGCATTCGCTGCTTAGTTTTGAGGAATTAAAAAAGTGGCATTCTGATGAGGATGGAACGAATGGACATAAAATATGCATTCAAATTCGTAATTTATTTAAAAATTATGGGAAGCTAGCTGGAGATGATAGTTTTTTTATATCTAAATATGCAAAAAGTTCAGTAGATGAATTTATAGCAGAATGTTTTGCACAAGCACAGCTTTCGTCAAATCCTTCAAGCTATGCAAATCAAGTGATGAAAATTTTAGATGCATATTTTGCTTGGGAACATGATGAAGAGCAATTAGAAAGATGACGGTCATTTTTAAAACAGGTATCAGAAAATAGTTCAGTCGACTAGTTTTTTGACAATTGTAAAAAATAATGTTATAATTTTAAATAAAGTTTTATAAGGATGGTTAAAATGAAATATTTTAAAAAGTTTTTTACAATTGTTTTAATTATTTTTTCTTTTATAATAAGTGATATTATTGTATTAGCTGGAGATGATTGTATGTTAATGGACGCATGGCCGTATAAATATAATCCATATGTTAAAGTAGACGAATTTGCTAATGCTTTATTCGCCGATTTACCGGATAGTTTAATTCCGGAAGTAAAAGAATGGTTAAATACAGACTACGGAAAGAGTGCTTTTAAGCAGGGATATGTTGGCCGAAATAATAGTTTCCCCTCGCGTAAGGTGCTAAGTGATAAGTTCTATAAATTTATTGGTAAACGCTATGGAATACCTGAAAATTTATTAAATTATTTTATAATAAGTGGTACGTCTCGTAGAGCAGATTGCTATTTTGATAGTTTTATACCAGATAAATTAAAGCTTCGTGCAACAAGTATTTTAGCATCTGTTAGACATAAGTTTCATAGTGAAGCACCTAAGATTTTGAATTGGATGTCAAATTGCCGCAAATCCAATAGTATCATTCCGCTTGATCCGCCTGCGGTAGACGATGTAGATTAATTTTTAAAAAAATAAAATTTATCCGAAAAATCCGAAATAGATATTTTAAAATAATATTGTGGGAAAATATCTCACAGCCTTTCTTTTATCAGGGCGCCTAAGTTTCAGGCGCTCTGATTTTATATATATAAAAAATAAAATTCAAGGTGGGAGGTTTTAAAATTTGGAAGTCATGCAAATATTGTGGCAAAGTACACGATGAAAATTACAGATGCAACAAGAGACCGATCAAAAGAAAAAAGATAGATGAAGCTGTAAAGTTTAGAAACGGTCCAAAGTGGCAAAAGAAAAGAAAACAAATTAAGGAGCGTGATAATTATCTTTGTC
>CAZALQ010000331.1:0-1938 GCA_964485605.1 uncultured Oscillospiraceae bacterium | reverse complement strand
TGAACTTACCGGAAAGTGCTAACTTATAAAGCTTTTCACCATATTCACTTTTACAAAAATCGTTAGTTGTTATCAAGTAAATACCTTATTTGGCACCCTCTTCTATATTTTGAATCGGAACCGGAATATATCTGTACATCTGCTTTTGAATTGTAGATGATGCAAGTATGCCAACTCCTGCATAATATGTTCCAAGGGAAATAATATGGCTGAAGAAGGTATTTCCTATAATGAAATTGTAAATCGTAAGTACTCCTGCCACAAAGAGCAAAACAGATCCTACCAAAACCGTTCTGCTTTGATCTACGGAAGTAATAGCCATTAGCAGTGCCGCTGATACATATATCATGGCAAAGAACCTAAGGTTGCCGTAATCACCCTTGATCTCGGTGATGATCTCTATGGACAGAGCGGATAAAACTATCCAGATTATATACTGGATCTTATCAGGCTTATCATCGGCTATATATGCAAAGCTGAGATATCCGTATGCCAAGATATGAAATACGGGTCCCACATTGACGCTGACACTCATAAACAGATCTGCAATCATGAGTAATATGAGGCCTGTCATTATCCTTCTTGAAAGAACATTCTTGTTTTTTCTGTATCCAAAGAAGGAAATTCCAACAGAAATGAAACCGATGACTGCCTTGAAAATAATGATAATATATCTGTTATTCGGCAGAAGTCTCGCATAAAACTCCATTATCATAAAGAGAAGAAATATTGAGTATACCATAAGTGTTGGCAAACCCCTGTATTTTGCATCAGATGGAAGCATGCCCCTCTTCTTTCTTCTCTTAAATCTTACCCTTCCAAACAGATATGTGATTGTGAAGAATATCACGGAAATAACAAACAGTCCGACGCTGATGGCAATCATAACTGCATCATTCCAATACAGAGAGCTCTCTCTTGGTCTTGAAACCAGTATTGCATCTGATAGGTCGTAATCAAGTCCCGGATCATAATGCTCAAGTTTAGACTTATTGATTCCTGCTGTTGATGTAATAGTGGTCTCAAGAACCGGTGTATAGTTCATATCCACAACATCATCGGGACCAAATTCATATTCAAGACCTGTGGTCGTTATGATCATGTCAGTCCCGGGAGGCATGTAATAGAAATAGGAATCTATCTTTTTAGGCATCTGGGCATCGATTGCATAATCGAGCTGGACCACCCTAACATCTGTACCATTATCGGTTTTAAGAACTATAGAATACTCTTTGTCTCTTGGGACCAAAGCCATTACAGTGTAATCTGTATAGTTAAGGAAGTTATATCCTGCCGTTGAGACTCTATCAGATTTCTTTACATTAACGTATTCGTTTGTTCTTTGGTTGAATTTTGTAATCGTAGGAAGAGTCTCAAGTACCTTTCCGTCCTTTACTATTGAAACTTCAGCATCACCGGAAATATAGAACTCAGAATATGTATCATACTGATTGTATAATTTTTGTATTTCATCAGTAGAAAAGAGCCAAGACATATATATCTCAGGTGTGTGTGCTTGAGCTAAATTAATACCTACAGAAGCTTCATTATTCCAATCTTTAAACAAAGCAGTTTCTTCCCTGTAATCCCTTAAAAGAGTAACCAAGTGATTCAGAAGCTGATTGGCTTCACTTCTGGTATCCTCGTTGATAAGCTCAGGGTCGTTAGCGATGGAAAGAAGTGTTGAAAGTATATTTACAGGAGATGAATCTGCCCATATATGAATGATATTATCCTGAAGACATTGATAATACTTTTCAGGTGTTGGACATATTTCAAGAAGATATCCGAGTATTGTTTTGAGGAAATAGTTTGTTTCTTTGTTATACCAAAAATCAAGACCTGTCAGGTCCTTATATATTTGGTTTGCCTTTACCCTTCTTTCTTCAAAATCTGAATCCGTTTCAAATGTGGGAAGATAGAAGGTCTGTCCGTAAC
>CAZALQ010000330.1:1545-1948 GCA_964485605.1 uncultured Oscillospiraceae bacterium | reverse complement strand
GATGTTTCCAAAGGGAACAGAAGAAACCACATTAGTTAAACTGTATTGAGTTAAGAGTGATTTGTGATGTTTAGCCATGAGTTTTATATATTGCCCTGAGTGTGGCTCAAAAATATCTGAAAAAGCAAAAGAATGTCCATATTGTGGTTTTAGAAATGGGGGAAAGCTTATTCCAATTAAGCAGATGCATCATTCATTAATTCCCGTACGATTAAATGTTCCGGAAATAGCCGTGTTTGATGACGGATCAAATTTACTGTCAAAACAAGATAATGCTCAATTATATGGCTTTTTAACCGATATAAATAATCTCAACCAATTTGCGCCTGCAATTTATGATGTTGTCAAGAAATGGGCAGGGGGAGAAACAGCTCTAGTTGCTGATATTAGCAAAAAAGCTCAA
>CAZALQ010000330.1:0-1535 GCA_964485605.1 uncultured Oscillospiraceae bacterium | reverse complement strand
CTGCGGGACCACGGGGCCGAGAGCATCGCCGCCCTGGAGGAGCGGGAGCGGCAGAGCACCGGCATCAAAAAACTGCACTTAATATTGAAAAGAAAACTGGAGATCTACTTCCAACATTGCGAGATATTCGAACTGGAAAGATATATGAACAGGTTAGACTGAAAGAACAAGTTTTGCCTGCAGATATTGGACCCGCAGTTGTGAATCTTCAACAGCAAGTGATGATGGCTTCAATACTCAATGAAATCAAACATCTATCACATAGTGTAGAAGAAATTCAACATGAGATGATGGATGACCGTTTGGCTGAAGCTGAAGCAGTATGGTTTGAATTACAGCAAGCCATAAAAATCCAAGATACGCAATTGAGAAATAGTAAAGTGTTGTCATTGCAATCAGAAGCCACAAAATCCAGATTAAAACTTGAAAAGAATTTTGAACGCAATATGGTTCGCTTGAATTCGAGAAGGCTGAAAACCGAGCAGAGAGGATATCATGCGGAAGAGGCACTAAATGAATTATCTGTGATATCCCTTATGGCAAGAGTAGAATGTGCTTCTTACTTTATACTTGATGAAAAAGAAGCGGGATTGTATGCATTAGAACAGTACAACACTTTTATTGAAAACAATAAACTTAATTATCGCGATACTCTAATAAGAATTAATGAGTATACAAAAACGGATGCGTCAACCGTTGTTACAGAGTTCTTGAGAATCACAAAGAACTTAGATAAACTTAAATTACAGACAGAAGAAAAAGCTGTGAAAATGATTGATTTACGGGAGAGCGAAAATGACTAGAAGATGTGTGATATGTAAAAAAGAATTAGCTGAAGATAATAAAGGCTTTTTATGTCAGTATCATAAGGATCTAGCTAAGGAAAAAGCAATTGACGGTGGGAAGAAAGTTTTAGCTTTTGGCCCAGCAGTACTTACTACAGGGAAAGCTATATATGATCATAGAGAAGAAGTTATGGGTGCAGTTAAAGCAGGGGTAACATTAGTAAAAGATACGATCAAAGATGTCATGTAGTATTTTATATATGGCATTATTCAAATGAGTATAGATAATCCTTGGGGCAATTTGCCCCAAGTTTTACATATAAGTCTGTTGTGCTATATCAAGGCGCTTGCGGAGTTCTTCACGTATATCCTCCGGATATGTTATTTCGATTGCATCCAAGAATTGCTGCCCAAGAAAAAGGATGCCATTACGATTGACTGTAACGGTGAATTCATAATGATCTTGATCTGGTGTGAATAAAATAAGATTAGTTCCAAAGATATCAACCATTGAATCAAGAATACGCTTTTCACATCTGATCGTTGCTTTAATCATTTCTCCGCTGAACATGAACAATTTGTTATTTGCATAAACGTAGGCATCTTCCATTTCAAAGTCTGGATTTGAAGGCTCATTTAGAAGACATGCCTTACTTATTCGATCAAGACGATAATGGGCTTAAAAGCGCGATATAACCCTTGTTTTCCGTAACATCGTCAAACGGCGTCACATAAATATCGTTGTACTTT
>CAZALQ010000329.1:0-1952 GCA_964485605.1 uncultured Oscillospiraceae bacterium | reverse complement strand
AAGTTATCAACAAAGCACCAGTGATAATATCTTTCAAAGGGAAGATCGCTCTTAGATATTTCCTCGAGATGCTCAGCTATAAACCTGTTTCTGAATACACCCATATTATCGCAGGTTCCGTTTTCCGTGATCCAAATGGGTCTTTTGAGCATTCCATAGGCTTCTTTTGCAACTTCTACTATTCCCTTAGGATAGATTTCCCAGCCCAGGTCATTCCTCGGACATTTATCCTTCCTTGTGCCGTCTTTCATTTCAGAAATTACGGACCTTGAGTAATAGTTAATTCCTATAAAGTCTGCAAATTCGCCCTTTTTGACCTTATGTCTGTTTTTAAGGGGCCATGTATATTCGCCGGTCATCATCGCCTTTGTGACAGCAGTTTGGAAATGCTTCTTTACAAAACTGCAGTACATTCTGTGAATCGGGTTTGAAGGATTCTCAGGCTCGAAAACTCGCATATGATTTGCAAAGCTGACCTTCGTATCTGTAAATCCAAGATCTTCTCTTTGAATATGAATAGCTTGATAAAGAACAATATGACAATATGCCATATTTGAAAGAACTGTAAGGCACTCTCCCCTGTCATTATGTCCCGGAGGCCAATCTCCTCCGTAAAAGGCGTTGAGCGCATAAACGTTAGGTTCGTTTATGGTGATCCACTCGGATACGATATCGCAAAGTCTTTCAACTATATATTTCCCGTAGTCAAGGAAAAGATCAAGATTCTCATCCCTTAAGAAACCGCCCTTTTCTTCAAACCACATGGGATTTCCGAAGTGGTGAATAGTAACAAGGGGTTCTATGTCAAGACTCTTCATGTACAGGATCTCTTCTCTGTAGCGGTTTATGACCTCCTCATCAAAGACGCCTTCCTTTGGTTCGATCCTTGGCCATTCGAGTCCGATCCTGCTTATTTTGATCCCAAGTTCCTTCATGAGATCAACATCTTCCTTCCATCTGTTCCAATGATCTGTAGATATTGCAGGATTACTGCCATCCTTGATTTTTCCCTGTTCGTACCAGTAATTCCAGTTGCTTCCGACATCGCCTCCTTCTATCTGGTCTGCGGCTGAAGCAACCCCAAGGAGAAACCCTTCAGGCAGTTTGTATTCAATCTTCACTCCATAAGACTGAGGCATGGTGCTGCCGAACTGTACAACTTCGTTTTCAGGTTGTATGCGTTCCATAATATAACCTTTCCTTGTTAATCAAACAAATATACTCTTACCTCATAAGGTCTCATAAGGATGGTATTATCCTTGTTATCATCGACAATATAATTATTGAGTATTAATCTTCCTTTTGCAATATCAAAAGCCTTCGGCACTTTAAGTTTCTTATCTTTATCTGCAAATGAACATAAGACCAGCAGTTTAGATTGTCCATCATCTCTCGAATATACATAGAAGCTGCCGGACAGCCTTTTATATTCATCATATCTTCCGTTCCTTACCACAGGAAGGGACTGCCTTAAGGCGATTGTCTTCCTATAGAAATTGAGTACGGAATCATGATCCTTTTCCTGATCCTCCACATTTATGCCTTCGCCCCTGTCGTTGACATAGAACCAGGGAGCTGCATCTGAAAAGCCTGCATTCTTTCCGGAAGTCCATTGAACAGGAGTTCTTGCCGAATCTCTTGATGCCCTCCAAAGGAGTCTGAGCCTCTTGTCTTTTGGAAGATGGGTCCTGTGATTTCTCGTCTGAACGTCCTCATACATATCTTCATTTTCCGGATGCCAGTTGATCATTCCTATTTCCTGGCCCTGATAGACAAAGGGAGTACCCTGAAGGAACATATACATAGCGCAGAGCATCTTTGCACTTTCATCATGGAATTTTTCAGATCCGTATCTTGATACTACCCTTGGATGATCATGATTTTCAAGATACAGCATATTCCATGCCTTGCCGTAAAGCTTCTTTTGCCAACTTCCAAAGGCCCTTCTCAGC
>CAZALQ010000328.1:0-1962 GCA_964485605.1 uncultured Oscillospiraceae bacterium | reverse complement strand
GATACAGTCACTTTCCCTGTTTTATATGTTATTCCCTTATCGTCGGCAACAATACCGCCTCCGAGAATGCCTTCACGGCAAAGGCTTGCAAAATAATATTGTTTCATATTTTTATCCCAAAATCTTGATTTGCCTTTATTTAATAAAACGAAGCTTACTTATCTTGTATCATAATACACCCTTACAAGAACATTGTCAGGAATCCCCCGCTTCAAAGCCGTTTAGGCTTAAGCGGTGGGAGCTTCAAAATATACCCTATATAAACATGACCATATACAATGGTAACGTGATTTTCTTTCCTGATATACCGACATTCCCGTCTATTAGTTTATAACCATAAGCTACTGAATCTTTTTTCAGGAGATTATCTAATGATTTGGATTTGCTTTTCCCAGATTTTACTTCTACAGGAATTATACCATCCGCATTCTCCAAAACAAATTCAATTTCGAATGTGCCTTGTTTATTCCTTGTAAAATGTAAATTTCTGTTGCCTTTTTTATATAAAAGATCTGCAATAAGTGCTTCGTATATACCACCCTTCGTATCAGAAGAAATACTTTCGACTGCTGGATTTAATATCTTTGCCTTTAATGAATAGTCCATCATCCCAATCAACAGCCCGATATCAGTCGTATACAATCTAAAATCCGTATTATCCGCGTGATGATCCAAAGGGGCAAATAGGGGATCTACATTACAGATTTTAATGACCAGATCTGCTTGCCTTATCCAATCGATACTGCTTCCATATTTTCTGGCGTTAGTCCCTTTTTCAATAACCGCATACTGAAATTTATGGTTCGTTTTTCCAAGTTGCATAGGCAATGAGAAATAGCAGTTCTCTGCTTTGATCTTGATGTCTGCAGGTGCATAATGTGCTATATCATATCTATAGTCATTCAATATTCTTCGTTGTACCTCGTATACCGCTGACATAGATCCTGTATCGATATATGTTTGTACAACTTCCGGCATGCCTCCTACGACAATATATGTTCTAAGAATATCCATCAACCTTTTATGAATCGGCTCTGGAACAGATATTCTTTCATTAAAACATCTTTTCAACAGATCAAAGACCTCCTGCTTGATCCCTATTGCATTAAGAAACTCATCGAATCCAAGAGCCGTCATATCCAAATAGTCTACATATCCTACTGGATAGGAAGATGGTCTTTTATAATCGATTCCTAGCAAGGATCCCGATGCTACAACATCGTAATTGCCGTCTTCTGCCCAAAATTTTAATGAAGTAATTGCTTCCGGGCATTCTTGAATCTCATCTAAGAATAATAGAGTCTGTCCTTTTATGAACCTTACTTCAGGCATATATACTGAAAAATTCAGTAGCAAACTGTTTATATCGAGATCTCCGGAAAAAATATTCTTTAATCCTGGATTTTTTAAAAAATTAATCTCGATAAAATTTTTATATTCTTTTTCCCCAAAGCGTCTAATTATAAATGTTTTCCCTACCTGCCGAGCACCCCGCACCATAAGACACTTTTTTTGCTCCGCAGAACACTTCCAATCCAGAAGATATTTATATGCATTCCTTTCTAACATCTTTTCTCTCCAAACAATAAAAATATGCTTACACGCATATTATATCGCTTAAAAATATGCATGTAAACATATTTTTCGTTTTAAAATGATACCTCTGTTGATCCATTCGATGATCCCGCATCTTTTAGAATATTATCCGAAGTATCCAGCAAGTCTATTTATAGTTTTTTAGAGTTAGATCTTTTCTCTTAATTCCATGATACGCTCAAACCTTCTATACTGTATGAGCATAGGATCAGGCAGATAAGTAAGAGCTCTTTCCTTCATCCACTCAGGGATACCGTAGTAGGCTTCTGCAATAGCGCCGGACATTGCTGCCGTGGTATCACAATCTCCGCCAAGAGAAATTGTTAATCTAATGCACTGTTCAAAATCCGTACTTTCAAGGAAGCA
>CAZALQ010000327.1:0-1964 GCA_964485605.1 uncultured Oscillospiraceae bacterium | reverse complement strand
CTTTTCATAGCCTTCCGAAACATTGCGCATAGCTTCGTAGAATTTTGCCGCCTGCTTATCTGCGAAAGTCTGCATCGGTTTAACCTTTGCGAGCTCTGTATAAATCTGCATAGCAAGGTCATATGCGCCCTGCTCTGCACTTTCGTTACCATAAGCAATAACCCTCGGCTGTATTGCATCAATAACATCTGCAAGGATAAGCGGCATTTCTTCCGCGCTCACATCCTGAGAGAAAAGCTCCGGCGCGATATGTCTTAAGTCTGAGTTCCAGGCATCCTCTAAACTGGTACCCTTGTTTGAAATCTTAACCTTACCCATCAAAGAGTTTCTAAATGCTCCGAAACTCTCAAAAGCGTTTGCGATCTCCGACTTCTGCGCATCAGTAAATGTGATAGCAGTCTTTTTAAGATAATCTCTAAGCTCCGCATAATTGTCAACCACATCGCCGCCTTTATCAAGTATAGCCTGAGCCACCTCAGACATTTTCTTAAGCGCAACCTCACCGTCAGCGTTCTCACTACGCAGGTATGAATAAATGCTTGTGATATCATTAACCAGCTCGTCAACATCATAACTTGAATTATATTGCCTCAAAACCTTGTTAGCTACCCTCTTGATAGTGGTTGGGTTGGGTTTAGTACCTCCGGTGATCTCAAATTCCTGCTGCAGCTTCTCAACCATTTCCTTAAGCTGAGCATTTTCCCTGATAAGATCACTTGATTCAGTAGGCGTAGCAGCGGAATAATGGAATTGATCAATTACTGATTGCTCTCTGACTTCTCCCGTCTTATAATATTCCTTAATATCATTGATAATCCTGTCCGCATTGATTTTTCCTGAATATACTATTTTGTGAGACTTGTCGTCTTCTAAGTCTACATAAAACGAGTCTCCTTCAAGTTCTGTATCATTACTGATTTTTCTGATAAACTCTTTTAATTCTCTATATTGTTCTGCCGTCGGCTCAGATTTTGTTGAGATATTTATTCCTGGAGCTTCTGGCGACAAGCGTATATTGCCTCTATCCATAAACTGTTTGCGGTTATCTCCTGAAGCTTCCATTACTTCGTATATATCTTCGTGATCTACCGTCCTCATATTGTTTGTTCTTTTAAATTCCTCTTTTTCTTCTTCGGAATCCATATAATGTGCGCCCGAAAAATCAAGCATCCTTCCATCTGGGAGCATATAACCGGCAAATTTGATATCGTCAGTCGTTCCAAAGTAATCTACTGCTTTTTTCTCTATATCTCCCAGTTCTACTGAGTGCTTGATATCTTCTGAATCAACCCGAAGCGAATAGCGGATATCCGGATTTTTTGTCGGGTTCTCATTATCGATGTTTTTAAACTGGTTCGATGCAAATGTAACATACGAAAGACCGCGATATGATACTTCTTCGCCATATCCGCCGTCAGCCCCTTCATTGAGGATTATCCCATCATATTTGAGCTCATTCTCGTCGATAAAATCCTTGATGTTGTCGGCTTCCGTCCAATCGATGCCGTCAGCGATCCTTTTTTCTATCTCGGAGTCCGAAAGGCTCGGGTCTATGCTGAAGCTCCAGCCACCTTTTACATATTCGTCGATGAAGATTTTTCTTGTCTCGGGATCCGAAATGTCAAACGGATGCGTGATATTTAAGTATCCCTCATATGTCATGCGGTTTGTCGCTTCGTCATATCTGCCTCTGACACTGCTTGCAGAAGGTTCATGGTATCTGTCGGCATACTCTTTGTTGGCGGTGTAATAGTTAAGGTCATTCTTAAACTCCGTAAACCCGCCGTAGGGAGTTCCGTGATATACCCTGATGAGTCTACCCTGTTCGTCTTTGATTTTGGAATCCTTGAAAAACTCCTGCTGCTCCGGCGTAAGTTCTCTTCCTTCCGTGTCTACTGCCAGAGAGAAACTTTTTTTTCCTTTTGGTTGTTTGGGGTTAACACACGGATTGGTTCGCGCCTACG
>CAZALQ010000326.1:0-1967 GCA_964485605.1 uncultured Oscillospiraceae bacterium | reverse complement strand
GGTTGAGGGCCGTATGGTTAACACCGTGGTGGTTCAAGTCCACTATGCCGCACCAATAAAAAACCCTTGCAGATAGCAAGGGTTTTTTATTGGTGTTTTTCGTTCAAGAAGCTATTCTCTGCTCCTCTTTTCTTTGAGTACTTCCATTCGCTTGATTTTTCTTGAAGTCGTATGCGGGAATTCTTCTCGTCTGATTACGATATTAGCAATTTGCTTATATGAAGGAAGGCTTCTTAAAACTTCAACTATCTTTGATTTAAAGTACTTTTTAAGTTCCTCATCGTCTTTGTTTTCCGCGAATTCCGGTGATGGATATATTTCCGCGCAAAGATTTATTTCATCACCGTTTTCATCAATATTAGAGTAAACCATAAGTTCCTCTACTCCATCGACTCCGGCAATATAATCCTCTATTTCTTCCGGATATACATTCTTTCCGTTTTTCAGTACTATTAAGTTCTTCTTTCTTCCGGTAATGAAAAGCTGATCTCCTATCATCTTTCCATAGTCACCTGTTGAGAACCATCCGTCTTCGGTCATTACTTCTTTTGTTGCTTCTTCATTTTTGTAATAACCCATCATTACGATATCGCCCTTTACAACGATTTCGCCTTCGCCATCTTCGTTTGGATCTTCAATTCTTACCTGAACACAGGAAAGAGGTACACCGACAGAACGGAAGTTGTTGTAAAACTGCCTGTTACATGAGAGAAGCGGGCTGCATTCTGTAATTCCATACCCATTATTAAGACAAATGCCTATGGCATCAAAAAACTCTGCAATTTCAGGTCTTATCGGAGCTCCGCCGCAAACGATCATAATCATTTTGCCGCCAAATACATCTCTGATTTGCTTAAAAATAGTTGCACGTAAATCAATGCCTATCTTCCTAAGACCATTTGAAAGCTTCATCATTTTTCTTACAAGATCAGCTTTTCCCTGTTTTTCTAAGGTCTTCCAAATTCTCTTGTAAAAAGTTTCAACGAAGAGCGGAACAAGCATAACATATTCCGGCTGATATTTTTTTAAGTTATCTGCAACAGTTCTTAAGTTTTCGTTTATGCAAAGTGTTGCTCCCTTATGTTGGGATACAAGTAAATCGCAAGTTCCTTCATAAGTATGGTTGTAAGGAAGAACAGAAAGTCCTACATCGAATACGGTCATTGTCTGCATACCGTAATATACAGAACTTACAAGATTATGTCTTGAAAGCATGACGCCTTTGGGAGCACCCGTTGTTCCTGATGTGTATACAATTTCTCCAAGGCCAAGGTCTTCAGGTTCCTGGGATGTATATGATGTGTCTCCTGCTTCTACAAGCTTTCTTCCCTTTTCTATGAACGTTTCCGCATCTATAAAGCCCTCCGGAAGTTCTTCCTTTGGTCTGTATACAATGAACCATTTTGCATTGGGAATCTTATCCCTATTTTCATTCAGGACTTTAACAAAGCTTCCGGTACAGAAAATCATAACAGAATCGCTATGATTGATTACATTTAGAAGGTCTGTTAAAGGTAATTCTTTATCTATAGGAACATATACATTATCTGAGGCAAGAACCGTAATTTGAGTCAGAGCCCATTCATAACAATTCTCACCGACCATAGCAATATGTTTGCCATGAAGACCTTCATGAGCTATAGCTGTGCCTAAAGCATTCATATTATCAAAATGCTCTTTGTAAGTAACATGCCTATCCTGTTTGTTGACAGTAAATCTAAAAACATCTCTGTCAGGATGGGCTTTAACACGCTGAATTATCATTTCTTTGAAATCTTTAAAATATTCGATTTCATACAAAGGATAATTGTGATTAAGATTTTTGTTCATTTCTCTTCCTTTCCGGCCAAGGGAAGGCACCCTCCTCCAACCGAGGCCTTATATATAAATTATATACAGAAATAAAAATATTACAAATGTACAATAATCGAAGGAATTGACTGGATAAGAAGTTGCCATACAGCAAT
>CAZALQ010000325.1:0-1971 GCA_964485605.1 uncultured Oscillospiraceae bacterium | reverse complement strand
GATGCAATCAGGTTTTCAATCCGATATCCTCTGTACCATAATTCTCCTTCACATGGAACCTTCTGCCCGTCAACTACTTTCGAGGATACAATCTTTGATATTCCGGTAAGCCCCGTCAGGACTCCAACTCCCTTTTCATTACGGAGTCCCAGATTCACGCCATATTCATCATATAGACGAGGGGATATTTTTGTATTGTCAATACAGAACTGCGCCTGTTTAACAGCATATTCATTCAAATAATCCGTCATCCGTTTCTCCTCCTTCCATGTCTTCAAATTCGCCTTGTACAACATTTTCAAGCCTCTTCATCATCTGAAGCAGTTGTATCATGTCATCTCGTCCGTATTTTTCAATCACATTCCCGTAGTATTTCTTTAGGATTTCCTCATTCTTGGCTATAAGTTCCCTTCCTCTGTCAGTTATGGACATATAGGTACCATCACTGCCATCCCCGTCATGAGACCATGTGACAAGCCCGCGGTCTTTTAACTCTCCGGCCATCTGCGAGGTCTGCCGCATGGAGAGCCTCAAGCTCTCTGCGAGGTCATTCAAATATGCTCTTCCAGAATAAATTCCATCGGATGCCGCTATATGTGCGATTCTTTGCAATGCGACATACTCTCGTAAATTCAGTTCAGTAAGATTTTTCCTTATCTGATCTCTGTTCATAATATAGGCACGATAAGCCAGTTCATTTGATAATTCCAAAATGTCCGCATTCATATCTTTTTCTCCATCTTTCCCTTATTTTTCAGCTATTAGAAAGAAACCTGCCAGGATTAGTATAATAATTGCAAAGAGTACGACAGGTAAAATGAAGAATCCCGTGACTGCACGCTTTTTTGTCTTTGCATCAATGCCTGTCATTCCTATGAGAATCGTATAAATTACAATTCCCATAAACATAGCCAGGAATAACATACAAAGGAATACTATCTTCATAACTTACCCATTCCCAGATGATTTTTCTTACAAAATCGGAACACTCCCTTGATGCTCCACCTTTGTCTGTATAGATTTCGCAAAAGTGACTGCTTCATGACAGTCCTGTATATCCGGATGCGTGTCTCCCATTTCAAACATGCGGTCTAATATATCCACCTTATCCGGCATGTTCCTACGCATAATTTCCTTCTGATCTTCCTGCACCCTCCCCTGACAAATATACATGCCCATATATTCAGTTTCTTCCGGAAGCCAGACTTCGACTTTTCTTTCTATCACTGCTTTATATTCTTCAGTCGGTACATAACCGCAACTGGAAAACAAAGCTACATATCCACCTGATATTTCTTCAAGACAGTCGATGATATCAATACTGCAATTTTCATTGTGAATATTAAAGCCGATAAAATAGACGTCCGCATTCGGCATCCGTTGCATTTCATCTATATCAACCAGTCTCTTATCATCTGCTTCGATAGATTTATACACTGCTTCTGCAATTTCCTTTGTGTTTCCCGTCTGGGACTGATAAACTACTACATACCTAAGACTCATTTTCTTTCACCTCCGTTTACATCTGAGTGTTTTGTTCATTTCGCCCCGCCTCTCTCAGTTCAAACCGGCTCTGATACAACTCCGCATAGAAAACATTTTGTTTCATGAGATACTCATGGTTGCCCTGCTCAATGATATCTCCGACTCTTAGCAATCGTAACATATAAGCCCCTTAAACAGCCTTGTGCTGACTATGTCCTTCGTATAAATTTTCTCCCGCATCTCGGACAGGTGATTTCTATCTTCTTCTTTCCCTTCGGGACACGTAAGATTTGTCCACAATGCCAGCACATATAGTATCTGTGAGTATGCCTGTATTCCCACTGAAGTTTAAGCAGCGTCACATATTTGCCCGGACACTTCATCAGATCAAGGAAAACAGCATTTTCCCGTTGCCTTTTCCATGTATTCTTAGAAAAAGTACGAAAGATTCCATAGCCAAACAGAAACATTCCAAAGGTGATCAGT
>CAZALQ010000324.1:0-1975 GCA_964485605.1 uncultured Oscillospiraceae bacterium | reverse complement strand
AGAACTTGATATATACATCGCCGTACTGACCGGAACCGCCGTTCTGCTTCTTGTGCTTTCCTTCAACGTCGGAGTTGCCCTTGATTGTTTCTCTGTAAGCAACCTTCTGCGGAAGAGTAATTACTTCAACACCGTTCTTATCCTTAAGCTTTGCCATGAGGATGTTAGCCTGAATATCTCCCTGTGTTCCGAGGAGGCTCTGACGTGTTTCTGTATTTCTTTCAAGAACGAAGGATGGATCTTCTTCCATGAGCTTCTTAAGACCTGAAGATACCTTATCTTCATCAGCTTTTGACTTTGGCTCAATAGCTGTAAAGAGTGTGGGCTGCGGGAAGAAAATCTTCGGGAACTGAACAACATTTGCCTTGTCGCAAAGTGTGTCGCCTGTCTGTGTTGATGCAAGCTTACCGAGAGCTACGATATCACCATAGGATGCCTTGGGGCATTCGCCCTGTGTCTTTCCTCTTAAGAAGTAAACAGCACTGAGCTTTTCATTCTTTTCCTGGTTTGCATTGTAAAGTTCCATGCCCTGGGAAACACTTCCGCGAACAACCTTTGCAAGGGAAATCTTTCCGAACTGGTCTGCAATTGTCTTAAATACGAAGAGTGCTGCCGGGCCGTCGCCGCATGGGATTGGATCTCCGTCAACTGTTTCATATTCGTGTGCTGTGGGCTTTGGTACATATTTGATAAATGCATCGAGAACTTCCTTGATGCCTTCGCCCTTAAGAGCTGAGCATGTAAATACGGGGCAGATGCCTCCGTCAAGGATAGCCTGAGTAAGTCCGTGGGAGAACTCTTCTTCTGTAAATTCTTCTCCTCCGAAGAACTTATCCATGAGCTCTTCAGATGTCTCTGCAATTGCTTCGTTTATTGCATCAGTATCATCCATGGATACAACAGCTGAACCAAACTTTGCTTTAAGGGAAGAAATAACTCCCTGAAGATCTACATTGTCTTTGTCTGTCTTATTGATTACAAAGAATCTTGGGACATTGAACTGCTTGCATGAATTCCATGCCTTTTCAGTTCCTACCTGAATGCCTGCAGATGCGTCTACAAAAATTGCAGCTGCTTCTGCTGCGCGAAGAGCGCAGTTTACTTCGCCTACAAAGTCAAAAAATCCCGGTGTATCGAGGAAGTTGAGCTTAACTTTGTTGTACTCTACGGGAACTACGGAAAGGTTGATGGAATATCCCTTTTCTGTTTCCATCTTATCGAAGTCGGAAACCGTATTTCCGTCTTCGACTCTACCGAGTCTTGAAATGACGCCCGTTGCAAGAAGTGCAGCTTCAATGAATGTAGTCTTTCCGGAACTGCCATGGCCTACAAGAGCAATGTTTCTGATGGTTTCGCTGGTGTAACCCTTCATGATATATATTTTCCTCCTAATAAATACTTACGTATTAAATAAAACAAATCAGTGGCCGTCTTTCTGAACAGCCACTGAAAAGTATATCATATTAAATAAAGAAACTACAAGGGAAATATTACTTATTACTAAGCTATTTATCCTCTTTGTCCCAAAGGAGAGTATGGTCTTCGTAAAGCTCTACATATTCGCCTGCCGGCCCATAGAAGAACTGGAATCCATACATGGGTCTTCCGTCTGGATGTCTTTGTAATAAATATTCCTCTACTTTGTATCCCTCTGCAGCTATAGCCTTTCCGAGTTCTTCTATATTTGTACCGATATAGCAAAGATGATCTACAACCCCTAAGTTACCGATTCTTGACGGTCCTTCGAGAGTATAGAATTCGATGATCATATCGCCCTTTTCCATAAAGAGCATTCTGTGACCGCTTGCCTTAAATCTCGTATCCACAGTTGCCTTAAAACCAAGGAATCTTTCATAGAAATCCTTTACCTTGTCGATATCCTCATCCTTTGTCGGAATACCTACATGATGGACCTTATCTAATGTATATGCCATAATGACCTCCTTTGATACAATAGGTTATTTCTGTACTATTG
>CAZALQ010000323.1:0-1983 GCA_964485605.1 uncultured Oscillospiraceae bacterium | reverse complement strand
CCTGCGTATAATTGAGTATATCACAATATATCATATGACATTCAAACAAAAACCTACCAGTTGTCAGCTCCCACAACCCCATTTCAACAACTGACAGTTGTTATAACAGACAATTTCTGAGCAAAAAAACAACTGCCGATCGTCGTCATCGACAACCGGCAGTTGTTACATACTTTCATCTTTCTATTTCAAAGCCTTTTCATAGAACTCCAGGAATCCGGCGAACAGCTTTTCATCCAGCCTATGGCTCCATTTTTCGTGGTCCAGATTTTCAATGATATAGTTTGCCTTGTCCTTGGCGAATCTCTCCTTGTTTTCCTCTGCGGTATGATCATAATCAAGCGTTTTGAGCCATTGATCGAATCCCGCATTGAATTCATCTTTATAGGTATTTTCAGGGTCGTTGAAGACATCGTTATGCCCTCTGTCATCGAACCTTATGAATGTGAAGCGTGGATCGTCTTTGTATTTTTCATAATACTTGTCCAGTCCATACTCGATCCCTATAACGTCATCATCGGCACTGTGTACGATCATCACTAAAGCATCCGTATAGTCGAATCCGTCCATTGCAGTATTTGAGGCATATTTGCCGTATTTCAGGCGCTCATAGAGCCCTATGAACGGGGTCATGGTATAGATTACGTCGCCGGCCTGTGACTTGCCGCCCGATTCAAACATATCAGGAGAACTGTTAAAGCCTGAGCACTCGATGACTGCCTTGACTTCCGGATGATACGTAAGTACGGCGCTCACACAGTACCCGCCCCAGCTATGCCCAAAAAGAACTATAGGAAGCTTTGGTATATCATCGTTCGACTCAACAAAAGAAATGGCATGGTCAAGATCTATAACGCCCTGGGGGACGCCGCCAAGGCCCTCGCCTTCGCTCTTATCCATTGCGGTGGCATCATATGCAAAAACGTAGTATCCGTTCCTTGCAAAATAGTCTGCAACGTCCATATATGAATTATGACCGCCTCCGCCGAATCCGTGAGCTATGACCACTATTCCGTGCTGGTCCTCTCCGTTGCTGTAAAGATAGCCGGCAAGCATTTGTCCCTTGTCAGACGGGAATGAATACTCTGTGCACTTCAGGCCTTTGAAATCCTCGACATGAAGCATAAGAGGCTCATAGCTGTCTGCGGATATATCGAAATTTGCATTGTACATATATACGCAGAAAAACCACCATCCGATAAGGATCAAAACGATGAGACTTAAAAGAACTATCAAAGCGATCTTCTTTTTTGATTTAGATTTTTTTGAAACCATTAATTCCTAGCTCCTTGATCTATTCATCTCTCTAAAGGAAACATCTCAATAACACATTATTTTTGATACCCCTACTTTTTTTCAACAACTGTCAGTTGTGGGAAATCACTCTTATCGAACAATAAATTTAGTGGGTCAAGCTTCTAAGTTTGGAGTATACTCTTAATATATGAAAAATAAATCCCTACGGAGGTGATATTTATGACAAAAGTTGAGATAATGCCGGGACCTTGCGGTTTTCTAACCACGGTAACTGCTGAAAAGACAGGAGTGAAGGTAAGAGGTCATGTCGAAGTCGAAGTCCATGTGTAAACGCAGTGCGGAGCGGTGAATGCCATGATGGCAGCTCTGGGAGACAAATTCGATTCTCAGAAGATATGCCTAGTGCATCCCGGCGAAGGTCCTTTCAATGAGTATGCAAAGGCGAATTTCCCTGTCCACGTGGCATGCCCCGTCATAGGCGGTATAACCAAGTGCGTCGAAGGCGAATCCGGTCTTGGACTCAAAAAGGATTCATATATCAAATTCATTGAAGAATAACCACGCCATATGAGCACTGCAGATATATTCCTGCAGTGTTTTTGTGTATAATGAAGATTAAAGAACGTCTTATTCAATACCGGAAAGGAGTCCAGTTCCATGAGTAACAAAGAAGCTAACGTTCCTTCCATAGGAATGATCATAGCAATGTTCATAATCTTCTACCCC
>CAZALQ010000322.1:0-1989 GCA_964485605.1 uncultured Oscillospiraceae bacterium | reverse complement strand
AGCGAGGGTAAAGTGTCCGGTGGACACTTTAGTGCTTGCACCGGGGAAGTTTATTGGGAAGTTTTACAAGATATAAATTTGTATTGATTCGTCATAATCAGTGAAATTTAATTAACGTAAGCGTCCGAAATAGCGTCAGGATTCTATGAGAAATGAAAAAAGTTGATTACTTTGATTAATTGCTTTTGCATACGATTACTAATCCGGAGAATACACATACTTTGTTTTTAGTCCATTGAAATGGCTATAAGGTATAAGTAATAGGAAAATGTTTTTGGAAATAGTTGCATGTTATTATGCAATAATCTGCTTAGTTTCTACATATATAGAAAGGGTGATTATTATAATATTGTAAGAACTTAAAGAAGTAAAATAAGAAGTGAAATTTCATTTCTTATTTGAGATGTTGGATTTCAATTCTTGATAATTTCACTTCTTTTTATAAAAATTTAACTTCTTTACAAAAAACTTCATTTCTTACTTGAAAAGCAAGAAAAAAAGTGTATAATAAAAAATGGTGATATAAATGACAAGTGAAAACTTATTAGAATTAATTGAAAAGACTGTAAAAGCAAGAGCAGAATATCAGTTCGTTGAACTGAAGGCAGCCAGAAAAGGTTGTCCAGAAAGGCTCTATGATACACTATCGAGTTTTTCAAACAGAGATGACGGCGGAATCATCATCTTTGGAGTCGATGAGAGCAACGGCTTCGAAATGTGCGGCGTATATGATCTTCAAGATATCCAGCAAAAAATAACCGAGCAATGTAACTCTATGACGCCGAAGGTTCGTCCTCTGTTTTCCTATGCGGAAAAAGACGGTAAGAATTTTTGCTCTATAGAGGTTCCGGCACTAGATATAGCTGAACGTCCGTGTTACTATTCCGGCAAAGGGCGTTTGAAAGGTTCGTATGTTAGAGCCGGTACGAACGACGAACCCATGACAGAATATGAGATATACAGTTATGAGGCATACAGGAAAAAGTATCAGGCTGATATCAGAGTTATTGAGCGTGTTACAAATCAAGGTATCGATGAAAGGGCGCTCGAAAAATATATTAAGCTGTTAACTGAAAACAAACCTAATCTGTCTAAACTCAGGGAAGAACAGATTTCAGAGCTGATGAGTATAACTGTTAACGGGAAATATACGCTGACCACAACGATTTTATTTGGTCTATACCCTCAGGCGTATTTTCCGCAGCTTTGTATTATTGCGACCGTTATCCCCGGAACCGACGTCGGGGCAATCGGTGAAGATGAAGAGCGTTTCATTGACAACAAAAGGATAGAAGGCACAGTTGAAAATATGCTTGAAGAAGCACTGCGCTTTGTAAAGAAAAATACAAAGATAAAAACGGTTATTGATTCAGAAACCGGAAAGAGAAGAGATATTGAAGAGTATCCTACGAAAGCTGTTCGTGAGGTAATCCTAAATGCATTAGTACACAGGGATTACAGCATTCATACAGAAGGCAAGCCAATACAGTTACAGATATTTACTGACAGAATCGTTGTCAGCAATCCCGGTGGTTTGTATGGCAGAATCAGTCTCGACCAATTAGGACAGACTCAACCTGATACACGCAACCCGGTTTTGGCGACAGCACTGGAAACGTTGGATGTGACTGAAAACAGATATTCCGGCATTCCCACGATAAGAAGAGAAATGGCAAATCGCAGATTGCCGATGCCGCAATTTGAAGAACATAGAGGTTCTTTCGTTGTGACATTATTTGGTGAACGCAAACAGCCGGTTACTAAAACTATTGCCGACGGAGATATTCTTTCTTTCTGTTCTACTCCCAGAACACGCCAAGAAATTGCAGATTTTTTGGGAGTAAAATCCGTTGCGTATGTAATGAAAACGTATATTGCGCCGTTGGTTGATGCTGATAAAATTGAATTGAGCAATCCGGAACATCCCAAAAGCCCAAATCAAAAATATACCACAAAAAAGGCTAATTAGGTTTATAATTAACAAACTAT
>CAZALQ010000321.1:0-1991 GCA_964485605.1 uncultured Oscillospiraceae bacterium | reverse complement strand
GAAGGTAGCATTTGAGGGAAGGGACAATGAAGGGAAGAATGGGAAAGAAAAAGAGTCCTTTCTACAGAGTAGTTGTTGCTGATGCAAGAACATCAAGAGACGGTTATGCTATCGCTGAAATCGGTACATATAATCCGCTTACAGAGCCTGCAGAAATCAAAATTGATGTTGAAGAAGCAAAGAAATGGATCGCAAACGGTGCTCAGCCGACAGATACAGTAAGAGCTCTCTTAAAGAAGGCCGGAGTATACGAACAGTAATCGGAGGGATTAAATGGAAAGTTTGGTTGAAACAATTGCCAAATCCCTGGTTAGCAACCCTGATGCCGTTGAGGTGAATGAAGTCGAACACAGCGATAACAAATCGGTAATTCAGCTCAAAGTAGCTCAGGAGGATATGAGCAAAATAATCGGCAGACAAGGCCGTATTGCAAAGGCATTGAGAACTGTTGTAAAGGCTGCTGCTGTACGCCAAGGCATTACAGTTGTAGTTGAGATAGTTTCTTAAGGAATATTTTCGATGAAAAGATTTAAGATAGGACAAATTACAGCCCCTGTAGGAATTAGGGGTGAAGTTCGTGTATTTTCTTATGCAGACAGTATTTCAAGGTTTTCGGAGATAGAGGAGATTTATCTTGGAGAGGGAAATGATATTCACTGCATAGAAAAATCCCGAAAAGATAAAGATATGGTTGTCCTTAAGCTTTCTGGAATTGACGACAGGAATACAAGCGAGACTTTGAGGGGTGTAAATCTCTACGTAGACAGAGATAAATACTTACTTGAAGACGATTCATATTTCACTGACGATCTTCTTGATTGCGAAGTCTTTTCAGATGATGGTGAAGATATCGGAAAGCTTACTGAGGTTCTTCAGTACAGCGCACATGATATATACAGAATAAAAAGACCGGACGGCAAGGATATTCTTATACCTGCCGTCAAGGAATTTATTAAATCTGTTGATGTAGACCAAAAGAAAATAACGGTTCACTTGATCGAAGGCTTTTTAGATTAAAATGACTTTTACGATTCTGACACAATTTCCGGAGATGTTTATCAATGTTCTTAATTCCAGCATTCTTGGAAAGGCAAAGGAAAAAGGACTTATAGATTACAGACTCGTCAATATACGAGACTATACAGAAGATAAACATAAAAAAACAGATGATACACCCTTTGGAGGCGGTGCAGGTATGGTTATGATGCCTCAGCCTGCATTCGATTCTTTAAGGGCAGTAGGTGCTGAAGGGAAGAAAGTCATATATATGTCTCCGCGTGGCAAGATGCTGTCCAAAAAGCTGGCAGAAGATATTTCTAAAGAAGACGAGGTATTTATACTCTGCGGCCATTATGTAGGCATAGATCAAAGGATAATGGATGCTTTCAACATGGAAGAGGTATCCATCGGAGATTATATTCTGACGGGAGGCGAGCTTCCCGCAATGGTCCTCATTGATACAGTTTCAAGACTCATTCCCGGAGTTCTGTCATCGGAAGAAAGTTCTTATGAAGAAAGCATATACAGCGGACTTTTAGAAGCTGATATGTACACAAAGCCAAGAGAATATGAAGGTTTGTGTGTCCCGGAAGTACTTTTAAACGGTAATCATAAACTCATTGATCTTTGGCGTTTTGAAAATAGTCTTCGCTTAACAAAGGAAAGACGCCCTGACTTATTCAAGTTATATCTGGAGAGTGACAAGGCAAAAAACTTAAGCTCAGAAGAAAAGAAGATACTCAAATCAGTGCTGTGTGAAGATTAAATATGGATATACAGCGCTTATTCTGATATAATTATAAGATAGATTATAGATGCAAAAGAAGAAAAAGCGTACTCTGCTTATAATCCTATTAATAGCATATATTGTTGTTGCTGTCGGACTGTACGTATTCGTGTATTTCATTCCGAATATCAACGGGGCGTTAACGTCTACGTATATAGTTAATTCCATCAATATGGATAATTACTATAACGGTGTTACAATAGTT
>CAZALQ010000320.1:0-1996 GCA_964485605.1 uncultured Oscillospiraceae bacterium | reverse complement strand
CCGTATTTCCCACGTCGGCTGTGCCCATGGTGTTTGAGCTGGGTGCCTACGGTCTTTTGACAGGACTTCTTTATCCTTTCTTTTTAAAGAGAATAAAGGGAAGCCACCTTCCGTCCATTCTTTCATCCATGATCATTTCCATGGTTTTAGGAAGATTTATAGGTGGAGGCGCGAAAGCTCTGTTTTTAGCGCTTGGCATAATAGGCTCAAAATCACCATTTACCTTTGCAGCCTTTTTTACAAGCTATTTTGTTTCAACGGCAGCAGGTGCTGTGATTCATTTAATACTGATACCCATGGTAGTTTTGGCTCTTGAAAAAGCAAAGCTGTCTCCAATGGAAGTTTGAAAAAACCGGCATATTGCCGGTTTTTAGTTTGCATCGTTTGTATAATTCAGGGCACTATTCAAGTTCTTTTAGAATATCCGAAATGCTCATGCCTTTTTCATCGGCGATCCTGCTTAAATCGTCATACTCATATTTGCTTCTCGTAACGCCGTAACCCTTTGAATCTTTCCTTCTTATGATTCCGTATGGCGTATCGACCTTTTCAATGCTTCTGTCGAGAATGAATCTGTCAAGATCATGCCTTCTTATGCCTATGGTCGTAGTGTGCTTAAATATGAGCTGAGCAATTTTAAGCTGATCTTCCGGTTTGCATAAGGCTACGAATAAAAGCCCTGTGCGGCCCTTTTTCATGCTCACGGGAACGGTATATACATCATAAGCTCCGCCTTCTAAGATTTTTTGAGCTGCGAAGGATGCCATTTCAGCTGTCATATCGTCGACAGTGCACATAAGTTCCGTAATGACATCAGTCTTTTCTTCAGTCTCTCCAAGGAAAGCCCTGACGCAATTTGCTTTTTCAAGGTCTTTCTTTCCCATGCCGTATCCTATGGCATTGGAAATCATGACAGGCCTTTCGCTGAACTCCTTAACAAAATACTTAAGAAGTGCAGCTCCTGTAGGTGTACAAAGCTCTGTCTTTGTTCCGTCTGAATAACTAGGTATTCCCTCAAGGAGAAGAGCTGTTGCGGGTGCAGGAACAGGAAGTATCCCGTGGGCGCATTTTACGTAGCCGCTGCCTGTATTAACAGGGGATGCGATTATCCTTTCGGGAGCGATTTCATGAATAAGCATGCATACTGCAGTCACATCTGCTACGGCATCCATGGTTCCAACTTCATGAAAATGTATTTCCGAAACAGGAGATCCGTGGATCTTGCTTTCTGCTTCGGCTATGAGATTAAATACCTTTAGAACATCACCTTTTACTGAGGCCGGAATATCCAGGTGATCTTCTACAATGTGCTCAATGTCTTTGATACCGTGATGTTCATGACTGTGACCGCTATGCTCGTGCACGTGGGTCTCGTTTCCTTCTTCTTCACCGTTGATTTTAACAGTCATGTGAGTTCCGAGAATTCCGCATTTTGTGCTGGGCTCAGGAATATATTCTATTCCGGGGAGGCCTATGTTATTAAGCTTTTTAACAAATTCTTCGCGGTTTGGGATAAGCTCTAAAAGGGCTGCGGTGAGCATATCACCGGCGGCTCCCATGCCGCAATCTAAGTACAGTGTTTTCATTTTTCCCTCTCATCATATAAAACTGCGCCGAAAAAAGTGGCAGTTGATTGACCGTTTATATACTTTATCCCAGCCATTCTGGAAAGTTCAAGCACTATGAATCCATAGCCTTCGATGGAATGGTGCAGCTCATCCGGGAATCTGCACGGAGCATCCGGGTATGTACATTTTTTGCATCTGTCACAGGATTCGTTTGAAAGTATCCTGAAGCTTAAATTGTGCTCTTTAAGTTCCTTGTCTAGTTTCCTTGCGCACTTCTTAAAGTCACTCATCGCTTCCAAAGATTCCTTCATATCCATGGAATCTTTCAAAACATAGGCTTTTGAAAAGAGCATCATATATTTGTATTTAAGAACCCTTTCCTTGCACTCCTCGACAGTTCCTACAGCAGGAGGGCATGCCAATGTGGT
>CAZALQ010000319.1:0-1998 GCA_964485605.1 uncultured Oscillospiraceae bacterium | reverse complement strand
AAATCAGCAGCCGCTGCGGGAAACCGGTCGGGGAACTGTTTGAACAGTACCGGCAGTATACACACCGGCTGGATGACCGGATCCGGCTGATCAGCGGGGCGAAGGAAACACTGGAGGAATTGCAGGTTCTCGGGGCGGAGCATTTTGTCTACACCCACAGGGGCAGCTCGTCCGTGCCGATCCTGAAACGGCTGGAGATCCTGGACTGCTTCCGGGAAGTGGCTTTTAAGTATGTGAAGAAGGCACAGTGAATCAGGGCCTCCGGAAAGGCCCAGGACAAGAGCATCTCCCTTGTTTACAAGAGAATGCTCATCTATTGTTTTCTTCACCTGCTCAAAAGCATCCATATTACTGAATATATACCCTCTCTACTCTTGGCCCTATGCTTGCCAATATATCGTGCATGCAGCTCTCGGAAGATGCTGCAAGGTCATCTGCCGTAAGGCCTTCTCCCATAAGAACTGCATCATCGCCTGCCTTTACATCCAGATCTCCTATGATTACCATCATCTGGTCCATGCATATATTTCCTATGATGGGGCATTTTTGTCCCTTGATTATTACAAAGCCCTTTGGACCCTCGTCTCTTCCGGAAAGAGCCCTCTTGTATCCGTCTGCATAGCCTACGCAAAGGGTTGCTACCCTTTCTCCGCCCTTTGCTATATAGTGCCTTGAATAGCTTACGGCATCGCCCTCGTCCAGGGTCCTTATGCATGAGATCTTAGCCTTCCACGTTCCTATAGGCTCAACCTCCATGGGAGCATCCATGGCCGTATTGTATCCGTACATTAAGGCTCCGCACCTTACGGCGTCAAATCTTGCTATAGGGTACTTGCCTATGGCTCCTGAGTTGCTTATATGCCTAAGTCCCGGATCTATGCCCTTATCATTAAGATATGAAAGAACTTTTTCAAAACGCTCAAATTGAAGCATGGTATATTCATCGGCACCTTCCGACATGTCATCGGAGCTTGAAAAATGGGAGAATATGCCCGTAAAATCTATTCCTTCGATGGAATAGGCATCTGCTATAGTCTTAAGATCTTTTTCTGTCTTGCAGTCAAATCCTACTCTGTTCATTCCCGTGTTGATCTTCATGTGCATCTTAACGCACATGCCAAGGGAAGAAGCTATCCTTCCGACTTCTTCGGCATAGTCCTTTGAAATGGCAGCGAGGGTAATGTTGTTATTTACTGCATAGCTTACATCTTCTGGGTCGACATAGGAAAGAACAAGTATATCTCCTGACAGGCCTTCTTCTCTGATGTTGATGGCCTCTCCAAGGGATGCTACTGCATATTTTTCTATGCCCATCTCAGACAATGCTCTGCAAATCTTTGCTTCGCCGTGACCGTAGGCATTTGCCTTTACAACTGCAATTATTTCGCAGCCTTCGGGAAGTGCCTTCCTTACGGTATTAACATTGTGTCTTAACTTGTTTAAATCGACTTCAAGCCAGTTTCTCATTATCTATCCTCTATTCCGTAGAAGCGGCATGCGTTTTCAAGGGTAGTCCTTGCAGCCTCTTCATAAGTGATTTCCTTTATTTCAGCAAGCTTTCTTGCCACATATTCAACATTGACCGATTTATTTCTCGTTCCTCTTAAGGGGACCGGCGCCATATATGGACAGTCTGTCTCTATGAGAAGATTCTGAATATCCACGGCCTTTGCAACCTCTACGGCCTTCCTTGCATTCTTGAAGGTCAAAGGGCCTGCAAGGCTTATGGTTGCACCAAGTTTAACATACTGCTTTGCAAGCTCTGCCGAGCCTGAATAGCAGTGAAGAAGCACTCTGCAGTCGGGACCGCCGCCCGGCTTCCTCGGAAAAGCATCAGCTCTTTCCTTTGAAAAGGCACCGCAGCGCTTTAAGGCCATCATGGTATCCTCATCGGCATCCCTTGAATGTATCGCTATGGGAGCGTTATATGAAATTGCCCACCTTATCTGCTTTTCAAACCAGTATATCTGGTCCTCCTTTGACGGACCGTCATCATAT